>CAYMVB010000238.1:0-4699 GCA_964393665.1 uncultured Desulfobacteraceae bacterium
GAAGCAGAAAGCGAATTGATCGAATTTTAATGGCGGCTTTTGGTTTTGATCAATGCGGCACAGAACCCATAAGGATTGAGTCGACCCCTAACGAGAAAAGGAAAAAAAATAGGGGTCAAGTCTTGGAAAAAAAATAGGGGTCAAGTCTTCATTCTTGACATATCTTGTCCAATAAGCTATAAGGACCCTGCCGATCTTCAGTAAGTGAAAAGGTCAGGTTTTAATAAAGGATCTAACATGGCTCGCCCTTTGAGAATAATGTACCCTGGTGCCTTTTATCATGTAACTTCGCGCGGAAATGAGCGAAAAGCTGTATTCAAAAGCAAACGAGACCGGGAGAAATTCCTTGAATACCTCGAGTCCGCAACGCAGCGATATGATGCTCGCATTCACACATACTGTCTAATGGATACCCATTATCACCTGTTGCTTGAGACGCCTTCGGGTAATCTGTCTCAAATTATGCGTCATATCAACGGCGCGTATACGACCTATTTCAATGTCAAACGAGATAGATCTGGACATTTGTTTCAAGGACGTTATAAGGCGATCCTAGTTGACATTGATGAATATGCGAAAGAGCTTTCACGTTACATTCATCTTAACCCGGTCAGAGCGAAAATGGTTGAAACACCGGAGGATTATGACTGGTCGAGCTGTAAAAGTTACACCGGCAAGCAAAGACCAGCTAAATGGCTCTACCGAGATTTTATCCTTGGTTATTTTGGCAAAAAGGTGTCGATCGCCCAAAAAAGGTACCAACACTTTGTAAACACTCTTACTAACCAGGAGTATAACAGTCCGCTGGACGAAGCGGTAAGCTCGACCTTGCTGGGTAGCGCCGATTTCATCAAATTTATAAAAGATAATTTTTTATCTGCAAAAAAGCCGGACAAAGAACTGCCGGCCCTAAAAGAATTAGTTAAAAAAACATCCATGCAGGACATAGTTAAAGAGGTGGAATTGGTTTTCCCCGAAGACAAGGTTTTATCAAGAAATGTAAAAATGTATCTTTGCCAGAGATACACCGGCAATAAATTAAAGGAAATCGGTTTTCATTTCGGCATAGGGGAATCAGGGGTATCACAGGCATGCAGACGTGTAGCTGATAAGATAAAGAAAGATAAAAAGCTGAAAAAAAAGATTGAGAGGTTGGAAAAACTAATAAATCTGTGAAGAATGAAGACTTGACCCCTATCTTTTTTATTTGGTGCAATGTAGTTTATAGATAAAAATAAGTGAAGATGCGACAAATGCCATAAAGATAATGAAGAATATATTAAACCCGTAAGACTGTATAACCCACCCTGCTGAGATTGGGAATAACGTGGGAAGAATATTTCCCGCCCCGGCAAGCCCCGTGTAAAGTGCTCTATTTTGATTATCTGAAACTTCAAGTAAAACTCCATTTATTGAAACTGTATAAAGAGCATAGATGACACCACCTAAAATAAACACGAAGGAAAAGCCTGAAGCACTATGTGAGGCCATCACGAATGAAGGAATAAACAGTGTCAACAGTACGCTGCTATACAATAGAAAACGATATTTAATTCTATTTGAAAGAATAAACAATAACATCCCTGTCAATACTACCCCGAATACCTTAAATATTAAAAATTTGCCTATCTGGGAGCTATCTACCTGAAAATACTCTTTGGCATATAATATGAGAAAGGGCAATATAGCAACGCTGATACCAAGTGTGTTAACAAACCCAAGATAATATTTAAGCCGTGAATTAGATTGTATCTCCCGTCTAACTGCATGTAAAAAAGCCTTCAGACCATTAATTTTATAACCCGATGAGAGTGTTTCTTTAATACGCCAAAAACCGATCGACGCAAGGCTGAGAAAAACTGCCGCAATGAGTAACATGAATGCATAGTTCACTGGAAATTGATGAGACATTAATACCTTGCGGGCAAAAAAGGATGAAATCAAAACTCCGGAGCCGGTCAATATTTGCCTTAGAGAAAAAAATGACTTTCTGGCATCAGGCAAAACCGATTTACCTAAGATATCCGTGTAACTGATATTTGCAAATGCCCCACTAAAAGAAAAAACAGTAATAAGAACAAAGATAAACACAATACATACATCGCCGGTAAATGACATGAAAAAAAAGAATAGCAGTGACAACCCTGCAAGGGAAGCAATTCTTGAATTAATCCCAAGTAAAAGGTATCTTTTCTTAAAGCCTTTATTCTGTAGATAAGGGGCAAAGAAAAGCTGTGTAAAGCTTGACCCTCCAAGCATAATGGCTGTTAAAAAGCCTATATGCAAAGAGCTACCACCTGATTCAATCAACATTGATGGAATGATTGTATCAATATCCATAAAATTCTGGGCAAGCGCTAAAAATATGCCATGTATTAAAAATGAATAAAAATTGTGCCTTGAAACTGAGATGTTTAAGGTTTCTAAATTTATTTCTTTTTCGTTCATTCCATATTTCCAAAAAAGATTTTTTTCGTATCCCCATAAAAAGTATATTCATGATTATAATAAAATTCACTAAATTTCCTTAAAAAGCGTCTTTAAAATTAAAAAATTTTATGCTTGATATCACTTTATAAGAGGGCCGCACTAAATCCAATCAAACCTAAAACGAAATATAGATCATTCAAGAACCTTAAAATCCACCTAGATCGCTTTCGTGATTTTATTACTTCTTAAAATGGGCCATATGGACTAAACAGACCAAAAAAATCAAAGTATTTCAAGAATGCAACGATTCTGTTCAAAAATATGTTTGTTACTCCTCAGTTTGCATTGGGCAATAAAGGCCGTTCTTTAGGATTCTCATTCTCTTGTATAATTCAGAATGATAGTAGATATGCTATGTTAGATACGTATTGGCAGTGCTAAACTCACGAGTCGGTGTATACTGGTTTCAGGTCAACGGTAAAAGACGAGGAGCTAGCCAAAATATTGGTGTCCAAAAGTTACGTGAATTTCCAATTAGAATTGCCTCCAAAGCACAACAAAATATAATTATTAAACTCGTAGATGATATTCATTCAGTAACTGGTATCGATAGTAACTTGATAGATGACACAAAACAGACACTGACAGGCAATTACATGTGTTAAATCGACGAACTAGTTTACAGGCTTTACGGTTTTACACCGGAGGAGGTATCGGTGGTTGAGAGGAAAACTTGAAAGAACCGAAAATATAAAAGCTTCGGGCATGTACTTGTATAGGGGATTTTCAGATAGGTATTGGAAGATTATCATGAATAGCATATGATTTAAACTGGAAATACCCAATGATGGGTATTAACGGTTTAAATGTAGGATAATATGCCTGAAGACCATTTATTACAATTGATGCGGGTACAGAATGCCGTTTTTACCATAAGCGAAATCGCATTATTATGGGGCGAATCGGATGTTCGAATGGTCAGAAAAAGATGATACCGCTAAGTTAAAGCGGGCAAATTGTATCCGCTCCGCAGGGGCATCTATGCCAAGGTTAAAAGGTACGACAATTACGAACTGGCTACCAAGATATTCACCCGCGTCTATGTGAGCTTCGAAACGGTATTGGCCAAAGCCGGGGTCATATTCCAGTTCTACGGCCAGATCTTCGTGGCATCCTACCTGACCAGAGAAATCTCAATCGATAATCAAGCTTTCACTTTCAAAAAAATCAAAGATTCAATCTTCACTAATCGCGTCGGCATCGCAGCAAAAGACAACCGTTTTATCGCCACGCCGGAGCGGGCTTTGCTCGACGTCCTATACCTCAACAAAGATTATCATTTCGATCATCTCGGAAACATCGACTGGGACAAGGTCGACGCGATACTTTCCATTTATGGCGGCAACAGACGCATGGAATATCTGATGAAGAAATATCGAAAAGCGACGTAAGAAAAGTTAAACTGAAACTCGTATGGTTTTGCATATCGACAAACATAAAAACATCCTGATCAATATTCTCAAGGACATTTTCACCGACAGCACCATCGGTCCGGTTCTGGAATTCAAAGGCAATACCGCGCGAGGACATGTTCGCCAACAAGATCGTAGCCATGTACGAACGGCTGGGGCGAACGAATCGCGATGTTTACGATGTGTGGTTTTTCCTGCACAAAAACTGGCCCATCAACAAAGCAATCGGGGAAAAACAAACCAAGCTGGCTCTTAAGGATTCCCTCGCGGAGTGCATTGCAAAGCTGGAGAAAATACCCGACCGAAGAATTTTATCGGGCATGGGTGAACTGCTGGATGCCCGGCAAAAGAATTGGGTGAAAGGGAAATTAAAAGCTGAAATACTATTTCATCTGAAGGTATTACACAGTAATGAGAAAACTTAGAAATCCGGTAGGTAATTGAATTGATTGATAACAACTTCTATTTTGCGGAAAGAAGCATAGAAAAGTTATCATTATGTGTCAAGCACAAAATGCCTGTATGATAGTGTGGTTGAGTATCTTTCGTGAAATTCGTTGGATGGTAGTGTATCGAAGTGGTCAAATGGAAGACAGGTTTTTAAAGGATTTATTGCCCCAAAAGAGGCACATTGGCGGGATGAGGATACAGCTATCCACCTAAACCCAGCCCTCGTTTTGAGAAATTAAACAGAGGATCCTTCTGGATACTGCTCATCTGCATAGAGGTAATCGTAGGACCCGCCTGCCTCGCTTGGGCGAGAGCGATGGCGGGCAGGTGGAGGCAGCTGGGAGTTC
>CAYMVB010000239.1:0-3838 GCA_964393665.1 uncultured Desulfobacteraceae bacterium
ACGAATTAAAGGATAAAGGCTACGAGGTTAGCGTAAGAAGTAGATAATAAACGGTACATTGGCTAGATAAAAACCTGGCGGAAGTGCATGGGAATCGAACCCACCTGCCAGGTTGTTAGCCCAGCACACCGGATTTGAAGTCCGGGAGCCCCACCAGCGAGCTTTCCACTTCCAAGGTCAGACTGATGTCAATCAGCTATGTATATGTCAAAAGGGTAAATTTTAAAATAATAAACTAATAAGTATCAGCTCAGGGGATATAGTACCATTGGTTTGCCTGATAAAAAATAAATCTTTTGGCTATCAAGCGCGGCTCTAATCCAATTTATTTAAGAGCTCATCCCCATACTTTTCAATGAACGCGTCAAGATCTCTTTCCCAGGGAACCATCATATTGAATCCCTCAGTCTTTAACTGCCTATTTTCAAGTATAGAATTCAGAGGTCTTGCTGCAGGGCGGGGATAATCTTTAGTCGAGCAAGGTAAGATTGGGGTCTTAATTTCCATTTTCTCAAACACATACTTTGCCCATTTATATTTGCTACAGTACCCCTCAGATGTTGCGTGATATGTGCCTTCCTTTTTGTTATCTATTAAGGCTTTTATCTGCAAAGCCAGACTATGAGCCCACGTTGGAGATCCAAGCTGGTCATCTTCTACCTTTATGGGTTCTTTATTATTCCTTAGTGCAGCCTTAAGAACATCCTTTAAAAAATTTCTACCTCGAATGCTATAGAGCCAGCCTGTTCTAATAATGATATATTTTTTTGAATTTTGCTTGACTGCCATTTCACTTTCCATCTTGGACAACCCATAAAAAGAAATCGGTGCCATGGGATCGTCTTCAAAATATGGTTGTGGCAATTTCTTCTTACCGTTGAATACAGAGTCGCAGGATATGTGGACAATAATCTTTTCATATCTTGATACTACCTGTGCCAAATTTCTTGTACCCTCTACATTTATTCTTTCACATAACGTTTTTTCTGTTTCACAATCATCTACTTTGGTGAATCCTGCACAGTTTAGAACAATATCCGGCGAGAATTCATTAACATCAGTTGTTACCTGATCCCAATTCGTAATATCAAATTCATCCTTTTTTGGGGCAATAATGTTATAATCATCCTTTAAAACAGCCTCACATTCGCTTCCGAGTACCCCAGTTGAGCCTGTCAATAAAATTTTCATTTCTCTCAATCCTCCGCACCATATTTCATGTATATCCTTTAACCCTGAAGGTTTTTAAAGGCCAATGGCTTAAAATTTTCAAAACTGCCTATAGGAGTAAACCATGCAAAATTCACTCGCAAAATTTTCATTTCCAACCTTATTGAACCCAGATTATGCACTAGCATCTTATGCAAAAACATAAAGCATTTTTTTATATAAAATTCATCCATACTATAATCATAAAAATTGCACTTACCAGCAACAAAGCTAAAATTTTACTTGTTAAGAAAAAATTGAAAGGTTGAATAGAAGGATTAAGGTATGTGTGCATTCCTGTATTCTATAAATATTTCCTTATGGTAAATAACTTTTATTTTATTAAATATGATACATTAGATATTAACGTTAGTCCGAGAACGAGCATGATAATGCCACACAGACGTATAACAACTTCACCGGAACGGTTTAAAAACCAATCAATAAAAAACCTAATCTGGTTTACCGGTCCTAAAATAAGATACAATCCTTTGAATAGAGCAATGATGCCCAATATAAGGGGTAGCCATAATATTTTTGAGTTGTAAAAAGAACATACTATGAGAACTACTCCAAAGAATAAAGGTATAATGGAAATAAGCCTAACCCTTTTTATTAAAAAAAATTTCTTAAAAAAGGTTATGCTCGAGTTAGTGTAAAGAATTGAAATCACACCAATAACAAGAAACAAAATAGCCACTGAATATAAAACCATTATCATAATGCCCCCAAAATTACTTGTTAAGAAGACCCAGACCCTCTACATTGCCTCCTCCGAATTCCTTCATTGTGTTGGCTGCGATGGTTAACCCCTCTTCAAGATGCTCTGGATTTATACCAGGTATGGCATAGGCATAAAAAAGCACATTTTTGGTGTTTTCCGTTACTCGGGTTTTTTCATCGGCGCCTTGACAGAGGATGCAAACTATCTCTCTTTCGTCCCGTAGAACAATTTCTTTCTCCTTTGCGCAAAGGTTTCTGTTGCCCATTCCAATGCAAATTTCACCCTCCTTTGCCAGGTCAAGGGTTAAATCACCCTCAAACGTATCATAATCTGTTACAGCAACTAAAATACCTGAAAACATCTCGGACATAAAATGTACGTCAACCATAAGATTATATCTTGGGAATCCGCTGTTAATTGTTCTTTTCAAATGATTCGTTAAAGGAGATTCAGAGCCAAAACGTTGAAAAAATTTCGCATACATTTCAATTCTATGGCTGACCTCAGAAAGTCTCTCACTCCTTCTCATAGTTCTTAGAAGTTTCCTTTTATATATATCAAAACCCGGAGGGTTTAGAAAATTCTGGCAATTAGAAATCAAGGTCAAACCAAAACTCACTTTTGGATACTCAGCCGCATACGTAGGAGAAATAGTTACAACCGGGAACATTTTATTTTTTGATATTAAAGGTTGAAGAAATATAAATTTTTATTTACTATACAAAAAATTGATTTTTTGGTCAAGATTAAGCTATATTGATAGAGGTTTACAAGCCTATTATGACTATAGTTATAAATATTTTCAATACCATAATCTTTATGCCTTATTTTTCTTGCTAAAAATCGACTCCTTATTGTAGGATATACCCGTTTGTCATGCTGTGTTTAAGGCCATAGCCATTACATATGTTTCAGTCTTTAATGTATTTTGAATGTAATTTTAAAGAGATTGCCTTTAGGCAGTCCCACCGATTAACCATTTAAATGATAGGAGGAAGCACAATGAAACTATTAAAATTAAGTCTGATGGTGTTTGTTTTGGTACTATTTACCATGACCGGTATGGCCCAGGCAGGAACCCTTCAGGAGGTTCAAGAAAAAGGCTTTGTGCAGGCAGGCGTAAATGGTGGTGTGTTTGGTTTCAGCATGCCTGATGAAAAAGGCATATGGAAGGGTATAGACGTGGACACAGCAAGGGCAGTTGCCGCAGCAGTCTTTGGCGATGCCAATAAGGTAAAATTCGTGGCCCTTACTGCCGTACAGCGCCTTCCCGCGCTTCAGTCAAAGGAAATTGATGTATTATGCCGTAACACCACGCAAACCTTAACGAGGGAAACGACGAATGGTTTAAATTTTGTTCATGTTAACTACTATGATGGCCAAGGTTTTCTGATTCCCAAGAAATTGGGCATTAAAAGCGCCAAGGAATTAGATGGCGCCACTGTCTGTGTTTTACCGGGAACTACAACAGAAATGAATGCGGCTGATTTTTTTCGTTCCAATAACATGAAATGGAAACCAGTTGTCATAGAGCAAACAGCAGAGCTCAGTAAGGCCTTTTTTGGAGGACGCTGCGATTGCCTTACCTCTGATGTTTCACAATTAGCCGCCCATCGCTCAGTAGCCCCTAATCCAAAGGACTACATGCTTTTACCGGAAATTATCTCAAAAGAACCTCTTGCCCCGGTGGTAAGACACGGAGATGACCAGTGGTATGATATCGTTAACTGGGCAGTTATGGCCCTTATCGAGGCCGAAGAATTCGGAATTACATCAAAGAATGTGGATGAGATGCTTAAAAGTACGAACCCACAGATCCAGAGATTTCTCGGCGTAACTCCAGGTATGGGCAAGGCCCTGGGCTTAGATGAGAAATGGGCATACAACATTATTAAACAGGTTGGC
>CAYMVB010000240.1:0-3050 GCA_964393665.1 uncultured Desulfobacteraceae bacterium
TATGATCAAGGTAAGAGATATTATGACGACTAACCCTATCACCGTTGCCCCTGAAACGGAAATTCTTCAGGCAACAAAAATCATTCTTGAAAAAGATATCAATGGTCTGCCCGTACTTGACGGTAAGAAACTGGTGGGAATAATCTGCCAAAGCGATCTCATAGTTCAGCAAAAAAAGTTTCCTATACCTTCGCTGTTTACACTTCTCGATGGGATATTCCCATTAACATCGATGAAACATATCGAAAAAGAAACAAAAAAAATAGCAGCAACTACAGTGGCACAGGCTATGACTACAGATCCTCTGACAATAGAACCTGAGATGACTATTGAAGAAGTAGCTACTATAATGGTAAATAAAAAGTTCCATACCCTGCCTGTAGTTGAAGGGGGCAAGCTTGTAGGCGTTGTAGGAAAGAAGGACATACTTGAAACCCTGATATTGAATAAAAAGAAAAAAAGGACTGCGTAGGTATAGTGCCACAAAGGCACTAAGCCGCAAAGATTATAAAATGACTGCATTGATGGGCCTACTACTTGATATAGGGTCTTTGACGACTAATTCTTGCAACTTTAATTATGAAGGAGAAAAATAATGGAATCAGAAAGTCTCAATATAGAAGATCTAACCAGCTTTGCAATTGATGTTCTAAAACTTTCAGGAAAAGAGGCGCTTTCCTATTATGGCAAGGGAAGCTCTCAGCTAAGATTTGACGAGGAATTAGTAACAGAAGCAGAACTTCGCCTTGAGGCATTTTTTCAAGATCAACTCCTTAAAAAATTTCCCGAACACCAGATATTTATAAATAATCAAGTAAAAGAAGATTACACCCATAAAGAGCAAAGGTACCTTTGGATTTATGATCCGTTAGATGGGATTGCAAATTTCCAGTCAGGTATACCTGTTTGGGGTAATTCACTTACCCTTCTTGAAAACTTTTGGCCTGTCCTGGCCATATTCCATATGCCTGTAACAGGTGACTGTTTTTACGCCCAGGCAGGTAAAAAAAGCTTTAGGGGCAAAAAGGAAATATCTGTATCCGACCAGAAAGATATTAATGATGAAAGTCTTATGCTCACTTATTCCAGATTTCACAATAGTTTTGAATCAACATTTCCCGGAAAAATCCGTGACCTGGGATGCACTACTGCCCATGCGTGCTATGTTGCCATGGGCCGTGCAGATGCAGCAATCATCAAAGATGAATCCTATAATGGACTGGCCGCTATTAGGGTAATTATAGAGGCCGCCGGCGGAAAGATATGCAAAATGGATGGAGATCATTTCTTGCTCGATGACTATCTAGACGGCCAAAAGATAAATTCCAGTCTAATAGTGGCATCCCCATATATTTGTTCAGAAATAGGCGGTTATATTCAGGAAAAACCGTAGATCTTTAAGCTACCAGCAAGGTCTCATCCTTTAGCTTTTCACCAAATTTCTTTACAACATCCTCAACGGTGAGATTCTTCTTTTCCTCGCCTTCAATGTCAAACTGTATTCTTCCTTCATGGAGCATAATCATACGGTTTCCGTATTGTATAGCCTGCTGCATATTATGTGTTACCATAACAGTGGTAAGATTATTTTCCTTTATAATTTTCTCTGTAAGCTCCATTACACGCTGGGCGGTTTTAGGGTCCAGGGCTGCTGTATGCTCATCTAAAAGAAGCAGCTTTGGTATTGACAGGGTTACCATGAGAAGTGTAAGTGATTGACGCTGGCCGCCTGAAAGAAGACTTACCATGTCCTTCATCCTGTCTTCAAGTCCCAGATCCAGCATCTTGAGAATATCCCTGTAATGACTTCTACGTGCCTTCTTTACACCCCATCCAAGCCCCCTTCTCTTCCCTCGCAAATCAGCGATTGCAAGGTTTTCCTCTATACTCATTGAAGCGGCTGTACCCATAAGCGGGTCTTGAAAGATTCTGCCTAAAAATTTTGCCCTTCTGTGCTCCGGTATATTAGTAACATCTACCCCATCTATAACAATATTTCCCCCATCAGGAAAATATGTGCCGGAGATAAGATTCAAAGCAGTTGTTTTTCCTGCGCCATTACTCCCAATTATCGTTACAAAATCTCCATCACGTATATGAAGGTTAATCCCATTTATGGCTACCTTTTCATCTATGGTACCCCTTGAAAATGTCTTTTTTACCTCTGCTAATTCAATCATACGTCGCCTTTCTTATACCCCCCTGAGATGAAGTTTTCCCTCTTTCTCTTTCTTTAAGGCCGGAATGCCAAGGGCTAATACTACCATTATACCGGTAGCCAACTTCAAATCAGTCGGGGCCAGACCTAATCTTAAGCCAACGGAGATAATAAATTTATATATAATTGAACCGACAATTGCAGCAAGGGTCATGCGCTGCACAGTCTTAGTTCCAAAAAGCGCTTCGCCTATAATTATGGATGCCAGACCAGCCACTATCATACCTATACCCATACCTACATCAGAAAATCCCTGATCTTGACAAACAAGGGCGCCTGAAAGGGCCACAAAGGCATTTGAGATACCTAACCCGAGGATAGTCATATTGTCGGTATTTGTTCCAAGAGTCCGGATCATTTGCTCATTGTCACCTGTAGCCCTCATAGCAAAACCTAACTGTGTGTGTAAAAACATATCTGTCAATATCTTAATCCCTACAGTCACTGCAAAGAAAAAGGCAATAATTGGAATAAAACGATTCATCTCAAGTGATTCCAGGGGGGTTAACAGTGTGTTCACAGTCAACAATTGTATATTTGATCTCCCCATTATCCTTAGATTAACAGAATAAAGTATAGTCATCATTAAAATCCCGGCAAGCAGGCTGTTAATCTTTAATTTTGTGTTAAGAAGACCTGTAAAACAACCGGCAATGAAACCCAAAACAATAGCAAACATAACACCGTAAACAGGAGGGACCCCTTCCATAATAAGCCTTGACACGGCCGCAGCACCTAATGGAAAACTTCCATCTACCGTAAGGTCAGGGAATGCTAGTATTCGAAAGCTGATAACTATTCCCAGTGCCACAATACCGTAAGCAAGGCCCTG
>CAYMVB010000241.1:0-4236 GCA_964393665.1 uncultured Desulfobacteraceae bacterium
TGCGACCTACGGATTCGTAGTCCGTCACTCTATCCAACTGAGCTATGGGCGCATACTTTTTGAAAATTTTACGTAAGAATTTTCAAGGTATGTAATGTCCTGAACTCGCAGTTATGCCAAAATTCTTTCCTTTTATATAGCCAAGCATCTCTTATATATACTATTATAAAAAACTAAACAACCCTTGTTTTAGAATTTCAAATTGATTCAGTTCAAAACAAAACAAGTGCTTACTGCTTGGTAACCCTAGGCCGAGTTAGCCCCTTGAAATGCGTTTGCCGCAGTAAGGGCAATAGATAAAGTCCCCTTTTAAGGGTTTGCCGCAGTAAGGGCATGCTTGCCCAGTTTTCGTATCAGTTGCTTTTTTCATCGTGGCGTCTTCCCCAAAGACGCTGTTGCATGTATTACACATGAAAAATGGACTTCCCTTTTTTACGGGGAATAAGGGCATAAAAAAAAGGCTTATATAATGGTCAACCCTTTTTAGGTAGACATCAAAATTTCCGCATTCAGGGCACGGGATATTTTGTTTTCCGAGGCTAATGGTTTTTGGCTGTAAGCCGCCAATAAAGAAAAACATAGTATTTCATCTATAGCTAAAAAATTATTTTTGGTGATATATAAGAGAAAGGGATATTCACCACAGAGCCACGGAGGATACAGAGAAAGCTCATTTTTTATAACTCAGAACAAATCCATGGCAACACATACTGTGCCAAGGGATAAATTTGACAAACCTTTATGGCTATATTTTACAAAAATAACGACAGGATGAAAAATTCGTGTCAATCTAAAAGTACGACAGCCTTGCATAAAACATATCAGCGAAAGGAGATAATTCTAGAATTGCTCCCTTGTGTCTATTCGTCGGATGCGTCATGTTCTATTGAAAGACTAACAATTTTTCTATGAATTAGCAAGGGCTTGGTAGAAACAGAATGAAATAAAAAATAGATTAAATCGGTTATATAAAGGCGATTATAAGCAAGATAGGAGGACATTGGAGGGTAGGATGCTTAAAGAAACTTCTAGTTTTTACCGACAACATAAAGATCTACTAAATTAAAGAGATCATCAATGGTAAATGGTTTGACGAGAAAGGCATCAGCGCCCAGTTGCCTTGCCTTTTTTTCATATGACGGGTTTGCTGACATAACAATAAATATCTTTTTAGGGTACTGCGTTTTAACCCTGGCTAAAAGTTCAAGGCCGTTCATGCCTGGCATTTCAACGTCAGATATTATTATATCAGTATTGTTGTTCTCATCAAAATAACCCCAGGCTGATATTGCATCCTGAAAGGAGATAACCTCTCTGTTTACAGAAAACATCAGTGTATCTACAATTAAATCTCTTATTGAATTATTGTCTTCAACGACTGCTATTTTCACATTTTTTATCATGACCTTTTAATCATGCGGCCTTCAAATAAATTATAGGGTTTAATTTGATTTCATACCCAAGGTGCTCGGCAATTTGTTTGACATTATTTTTCATCGCCTCTTTTCTATAAAAACCAACGGGGAGGCTGTCGGAAAATGACTTTGCCATAATCATAAGAAGCCTTACCCTTTGTAGAAAAATATCCTTTTCTTCTATATTTAAGTCTCTCCCTGATCCGGTTGGCTGGGCATCTATGAGATCTTTCAGGCTTTGAACAGTATTACTCACAGCACTTTTTCTATAGGCGCCCATAGGGCAATCTTCAAGATAGGACATACACATAATTAATAGGAGTTTTAATCTCATAAGTATTAAATCTTTAGTTTCCTCGTTCGTCATGTTTGCGTTCTGATTGTCCGATCTAGTCATAATACACTCCTGTTTAGTCCAGATTGATGAGAAACAACACCGTTGCCGGAATTTTTAATCTTAAAAGTACAATTGTAATGTTAGGGCAATTTGAATAAAGCATAGGATAAAACTGGTATGAAAAGTAATATATTAACAGCAATGAATACAAACAGGTTATTGTATACACCAATTTCTGTAAAATTAAAACCATTTTTTTAGGTACCGTTAGAATACTTAAGGATTCATCCTGGCCCAGATAATTTCCATAATGATAAAGTTTTCCAAACCCAACCTTACACGGTGCCATGATCAATGACGCTAAACAACAAAGAGTTCACGTGAAAGCTGCTTAAAGCTATAATGTTAAACCAGCCCCTTTTGCCTTTGTATTTCCTTAATTATCGCAGGAATAACCTCGTTTATATCTCCTAATATGCCATAATCTGCAAGTTTGAATATATCAGCATCGGGGTCTTTGTTTATGGCTACAATAACCTCACTGCCAATCATTCCCGCAGAATGCTGTATGGCGCCTGAAACCCCGCAGCCTATATATAGCTTAGGCCTAATTGTCTTGCCTGTCTGGCCTATCTTAAATTCCTCGGAAATCCATCCCTCATCTACGGGAAGAGTGGTTGCCCCCAGCTCAGCCCCCAAAAGATTTGCAAGCTCCTTCAGCATTTCAAAGCCCTCTTTGCTGCCTACTCCCATGCCCCCGGCAACGACCTTTTCCGCCTGCTCCAAGGGAAGGTTTTTCGAGCGTTCATTGATAATTCCAGCAACTTTAACCTTAATATCGTCTTCTCTCAGCCTTATATCATAAGATAGTATCTCCCCCTTCCTGCTTCTGTCCGGGTTTGTCAGCTCAAGTACGCCTGGCCTTATCGTGGCAATTTGTGGTCTATTAACGGGACAAACAATGTCTGTCATTAAATCGTGGCCGAAGAAAGGCTTTGTTGCAACAAGATGCCCGCTGTCTATAGCAAGTTTTGTGCAGTCTGACGTGCACCCTGTTTTTAATCTTGCGGATACCCTTGGTGCCAGATCTCTTCCCATGCACGTTGCCCCGAATAAAATTATTTCCGGCTTATCTTTCATGGCCTGCGTGCAGATAATATCTGTGTAAACCTCTGTTCTGTAGTATCTGCATATAGCATGCTCTGCTATTATGACTCTGTCAGCTCCCTGCCAGATAAGCTCTTCCGCTATTTCTGCAACATCCTCACCGATGAGAAAAGCGGTTACATCCGAGGGTGCCTTGTCTGAAAGGGCTCTAGCCTCTCCTAACAATTCTAAAGAAACCCTGACGACCTTACCATGTCTTTGTTCAATGATTACCCATAAGCCTCCAAGTTTTTCTGTATTTTCAGGCAATATAAAAACCCCTAAAAAAGACCTTTTTCTTTGAAAATTTCAACTAATCTTCTGGCTGTGACACCTGGTTCACCTTTGAGAATCTCGGCACTTCCTCTTACAAGTTTTTTGACATAGACACTTTTTGACTTCGTTGGAGAGCCGTTTAATCCAAAGCCCTCGGTATTGCTGTTTAAGTCCTCGCCTCTCCATATATCTATTATTTTCTCCCTGTACGCATCCATTATATCCTCCATGGAAGGGATTCTCGGCTGATTGATATTTTTTTCCACGGTTATCAGCACAGGAAGGTTTGCTTCTAATAGCCTGTAGCCGTCTTCTGTCTTTTGCTTTACTAAGACCTTGTTTTTTTTAACCGATATCTCCGTTGAATTAGTTAATTGCGGTAAGTCGAGAAATTCCGCTAACTGTGGGCCTACATGGCCTGTTACGCCATCATATGATTCCTTCCCACAGATGACCATGTCAAATCTATGGATTTTTTTAATGGCGCAACTGAGGGCATAGGATGTGGCAAGGGTGTCGGCCCCGGCAAAAACCTTGTCGCTCAACAAGATAGCCTTATCAATGCCCATACCGAGAGCCTCTCGGAGCACGTCTTCAGCCTGATCCGGGCCCATAGTGATAGCTGTTATAAATCCTCCATGCTCTTCCCGTAATGTAATAGCTGCCTCCAGCGTATTTTTGTCAATAGGGTTTAACATGGCGCTCGCGCTCTGTCTTGAAAGGCTTCCCGTGTTTTTATCCCAGCTAATATCGTAGGAATCCGGCACCTGTTTTATACAAACTATTATGTCCATATTGTTTTAACTGTTTTCCATAAGGGTAGTCTTTCGCTATATTATTCACCTAAAAGCAGTAAAGAGCTGAGACATAAAAGGCTTGCCTTTCCCTATCTTTTTGCTACATTCTCATACCATGCTTACATTGGAATGGCCTTATATATCTTTCGATCGAGCAAGCGCGGATCCTACGATGGTTTTTTGCAGTTCAGTGCTTGATGCAGTGATACCGGCATGGGCAATGGTCCTGTAAAGCCTTTCTATCTTGTAGTCCTTGCAGTAACCG
>CAYMVB010000242.1:0-3918 GCA_964393665.1 uncultured Desulfobacteraceae bacterium
CCCTTCCGAAGATAAAACCGCATTGTAAGGTCATCAATTCGTTCCCATTTTTCCGCCAATCTTGGCTCAAAGCTACCCTCTTGAGTCCATCTTACCAAAGGGTCAAAAACCCAGTGTGAGAACTGAAGCATTCCTCCCGACAGTTGGACATGGGGGTCCATAGATACAGGATCAGCATCCAATGCTAATTTTAGCGTTGCTGCATTCCCTATGGTGCCCAAGGAAAATAATACGCACACTGAAAGAGCAAACATAAATAATTTTTTCATTCCCTTACCCTCCATTTTATATTGTTAGATGTTGCACAATTAACCTGTAATTCAGACCTCGTCATTTACATTATACAAATGACCGGAGACCTTTATATCCCGCGAGATTGCAAATTAATTTGACATCAGCTCGGTCTGGGTTATAGGGTTCAAGGTTCAGGGTTCGGGGTTAACCGCTTCGCGCCTTTTCCCTTAGCCATTGATCCCATTGGGTTAATACCACGAGAGCTCAACCTATAAACCTCTGAACCGTGAACCGTTTAACCCAACTCCTGGGCTGGAAACAAATGTTTGTGTCCAAAATATTACACCATTATACGTTATAAAGTACGATGTCTGTACTTATCCATGACTAAAGATAGTGGACTTAGATATTTAGTAACCGTTCACGGTTCAAAGGTTCCATTTTCTTCACCAGACTGAACTTGAGATGCGTATTTACGAGAAAAGCGTTAGCTTTGTCAGACCTAATCCAAAATTTAGAGACAAATTGGCAATTATTTGGGAAAATGTGCATATTTGACTATGACTTCTGGTCTTTAATGCCTTCTTTGTTCTTAACCCTGAACGCTGAAGCTTGAACCCATGAACAGTTATGATATTTTTATATAGCCGAGAAAAAAAATATGGTCAAGCAATAACGCATATCACCTTATTTTATTATCCCGTGGCATTATTAGCAAAATATAACTTTGTGTCAAGCATACATGGCAAGAGATTTTGGATTATACTACATCTTTTTTTGAAAAAAATATTGCAAAAACATTTTAAGGGCATATCATGAGCTCAATGCTAGCTAACTATAGAAGAAAATTAATTCGATATGACTACCCTGGAAACTTGAGCCGATTTATACTGCAGAGAGCTGATGTTTTATGTAAAACTATTTTTAGCCTATAGATCATATGTTATGTATGTAAGGTAGAGTTTAGCTTTATGGTTGCAGGCTATCAGACGTTTTTTCATAGTATATTTTAACCAATGGAGAATAAAATTATGAAGAACATTGACTATCCAAGTTTTGTGACAGAGGTGCCCGGCCCAAAGGCCAGAAAAATTTTAGCCAAGGATAAAAGGTACATATCGCCATCCTATACGAGAAGCTATCCACTTGTAATTGATAAGGGCGAGGGTATTGTTGTAACTGATGTTGATGGAAATCGTTTTCTTGATTTTAGCTCAGGCATTGGCGTCTGTAATACTGGGCATAGCCATCCGGCAGTTGTTGCATCAATAATAGAACAGGCAAAGAAATTCTTACATATGTCTGGTACTGATTTTTATTACGGAGCACAGTCTAACCTTGCGGAAAAAATTTGTGAAATATCTGATATGGCGGATGATTTAATGGTTTACTATGGGAACTCTGGAGCTGAGGCTATCGAGGCTGCATTAAAGCTTGTCAGATATCATACCAAACGTTCCCTTGTTTTATCATTTTTTGGTGCATTTCACGGGCGTACCATGGGAGCGCTATCTTTATCCGGCAGCAAGATGATCCATGAAAAGGGTTTTGCACCGCTTGTTCCAGGCGTTACACACGTCCCTTACGGCTATTGTTATAGATGTCCATACAACCTTAAATACCCGGATTGTAATATTTATTGTGTGGATTGGATCAAAGAGGATCTTTTTAAAAGGGTAATACCAGCGGAGGAGGTAGCAGCAATATTTGTTGAGCCTATCCAGGGAGAGGGGGGATATGTTGCACCTCCGAAAGAATTTCATCAAAAATTGTATGAACTCTGCAGGGAATTTGGAATATTATATGTTGCAGATGAGATCCAGTCGGGAATGGGGCGAACAGGAAAAATGTTTGCCTTTCAGCATTATGGCATTGAACCTGATGTTTTTACCTTGGCAAAGGGTATCGCATCCGGCATGCCTTTAGGGGCAATGGTCTCCAAACATGAGATAATGAGTTGGAGTCCGGGGTCCCACGCAAGTACATTTGGTGGAAACCCGGTAAGCTGCCAGGCGGCGCTTGCCACCATTGAACTATTAGAGAATGGGCTGGTAAATAATGCGGCTGAGATGGGTGAATATCTTATCGACCAATTAAGGAAGCTTCAGGAAGAGCATGAGCTTATAGGTGATGTGCGAGGTAAGGGTTTAATGGTTGCCATTGAGCTGGTTACAGACAGGGAAAAGAAGACGAAGGCCGTGTCTGAGCGTAATGAGGTAATCGAAAGGGCCTTTCAAAAAGGTCTGCTGCTGTTGGGTTGTGGTGAAAACTCTGTCCGGCTTATTCCACCATTGGTGGTTTGCCGGGAGGAATTAGACAGGGGACTGTCAATCTTGGACGAGGTCTTAAAAGAGTTGAGAAAATAGCTTTTCATTGGAGGAATTACGCAATGAGCGAAAAGATTGAATATCCGCTTCGAATAAAGTTAGCTAACACCCCCACGCCTTTGGATATGCTGGGACGAATGAGTGACAAATTAGGTGTTGAATTATACGTAAAACGTGATGATTTAACAGGTGTAGAGCTATCAGGTAACAAGGTGCGTAAGTTAGAATTTGCCTTTGCAGAGGCAATAAATAATGGTGCTGACACAGTTCTAACCTGCGGCGGCGTGCAATCAAATCATGCCCGAGCAACAGCAATTGCCGCTGTAAGGCTAGGATTAAAATCACGTTTGATCCTTAGGGTTCCTGATCCCTCGAATCCTCCGCCTTACGAAGGAAACAGCCTCCTTGATAAATTGGTTGGTGCGGAGATTGTTTGGGTTACGCCTGATGAATACGAAAATAGGAGTGAAATTTTTGAGAGAGAGGCTGATTTGGTCAGAAAAATGGGTGATAAGCCCTATATAATACCTGAGGGTGCTTCAAATTCAATTGGGGCCTGGGGTTACATACGTGCGGTAGAGGAATTAGCGCGGGATTTGGACAACCTTTCTGGTGGAAGAGATAAACCTACTACTATCATTAATGCTGCCGGTTCAGGCGGAACCAGCGCTGGTTTGATGCTCGGGGTTTTACTTCTCGGGCTCAATGTTAATGTTGTGAGTGTAAATGTATGTAATGATAAAGACTACTTTGTACGTGTTATAGGTGATATTTGTGAGAAGACAATAACAAACCATAGTTTAGGCATACCCTTTTTGAGGGATAGAGACATAAACATAATAGATGGCTACGTTGGTAAAGGCTATGCTATC
This sequence comes from uncultured Desulfobacteraceae bacterium, assembly GCA_964393665.1. Taxonomy (GTDB): domain Bacteria; phylum Desulfobacterota; class DSM-4660; order Desulfatiglandales; family B25-G16; genus M55B121. The sequence goes on from CAYMVB010000242.1 coordinate 3,434, forward strand.
TCGCGCCCGGAGGAACTACATTTAATTCGTGATGTGGCCCGCACAGAAGGTATGATTCTTGACCCCGTTTACACAGCTAAGGCATTTTTTGGCATGATCAAGGAGCTTGAGAGAAAGCCTCGCATTTTTGGCGATAGGATTATTTTCATTCATACAGGCGGAATATTCGGCCTATTTCCGAAGGCGGGAGAGATGTCAGCTCTTTTGTAGGTTGATTCCCATAAATTTCGAAAGGGTATAGCAGTTGACAGTAAGAAAGTAATCAGTGAGTTAGAATTTTACTTATAAATAGAGCGGCTCTTTCAGTCTGTGGACTATCAAAGAACTGGTCAGGCTTTTCTGTCTCGATAATTTGCCCTTCATCCATAAAGATAACCCTGTGAGCTACTTGACGGGCAAAACCCATTTCATGGGTGACTACACACATGGTCATGCCTTCATCAACTAATTTAATCATAACATCCAGAACCTCGCCAATCATTTCT
>CAYMVB010000243.1:0-7671 GCA_964393665.1 uncultured Desulfobacteraceae bacterium
AGGCATTAAATGATAAGGCACTAAACGGTCGGAATATAAAGGTAAACCAGGCAAGACCAAAAACTGATCGCCCAAGGCGCAGGCCATCAAGGTATTGATGCCTTATCAATGAACCTCCCCGCGGTAACCCGCGGGGAATTCGGCCCTAAAAGAAATTAAAGCTTGCGGAGCCTTTTTGCTGGGTATTAAGATTTCTTGGCCTTTATCCATGCAGGTTTTTATATTTTAAATGAGGCTTATCCTGCTTCATGCCACGTACAAGTCCCTACCTTAAATCTTCTGAAGGTAAATGGTTGACAAGTATAGAAATTTCAGCGAACTGTCTTGGCACGAGAGAGAGGGCCAGGACTACGAAGTAGTTTATAGACGATCTGATTCAATTTTTTTAGTCATGGCCGTGCATGGCGGCGCCATTGAGCCGGGAACATCAGAGATAGCAGATGCTATTGCCGGCAAAAATTTTTCCTTTTATACGCTCAAAGGCATCAAAGAACATGGAAATGCAGATCTCCATATAAAAAGTACATGTTTTGATGAGCCACAAGCCCTTTCCTTACTAAAACGATCAAGGATTGCTATAACTGTTCACGGAAGAAAGAGGGAAGGGCAAACTATTTATGTTGGCGGACTGCATCTTCAGCTTAAGGAGCGAATAATCTACGCGCTCGAGGCCGCGGGCCTTAAGGTGACTCACCAAGATTTTCCATCCTATAAGGGTCTAAATTTTAGAAATCTCTGTAATCTGGGCCAATCCGAAGCTGGTGTGCAACTGGAAATATCAAAGGGTCTTCGGAGCGCATTTTTTAAGCCTTTAGGGGGTATAGGTAGACAAACAAGGAGCTTTGATACATTCGTTGGCGCGGTTCGAAACGTATTATTGAGGTGGCAGAAGGAATACCACAATGCCCTTTAATATAGTCCTACAAATTAGAGGACCGCACCTTTTTGTCCCCGAGAGCCTTGCGCAACTCTAGAAATTGAAAAATTGGCTTCATGAAGCGCGGTTTTACATTTTTTCCTTGAGTTACCTACCGCCCCCGCCTTAGGGATTTCCGCTTTGCTTCAAATGTTTCATGCAAGGTTTTAATGTAGATTCACTATGAAGACCACCCCGCTTATTATCAGGTAAAATTTTTATTACCTTCAGAAAGTTTTTCCTCAACAGCCTTTATATCTTCAGGTGTATCTACCTCAATGGAGTCGCAGATAGTCTCTATGAGTTTTATTTTAAAACCATGCTCCAATACCCTTAATTGTTCAAGTTTTTCTGTTTTCTCAAGTGCTCCCGGGGAAAGGCCTGTGAATATATGCAAAAACTTTTTTCTATATGCATAAACGCCAATATGTTTGTAATATGCATTTTCCTTATTTTCATCTCTACAAAAGGGTATTGGTAGACGGGAGAAATAAAGGGCATATTTGTTGTTATCAAATACTGCCTTAACCTTGTTTCCGTCCTGTATGTCCGTGTCTTTTTTTATCTTATATATAAGGGTCGCCATGGGGATTTCATGGTCATCTTTAAGTGGTTTTATCAAATCAGAAATCATTGATGGATGGAAGAAGGGTTGATCCCCTTGTATATTTACAACTATGTCCCGGTCATCTATCTGAACTTTTTCTGTTGCCTCAAAGACGCGGTCTGTTCCTGAGGGGTGATCAGCAGCAGTAATAATTGCCTTGCCACCGAATTCTGTAACGCAGTTATAAATCCTGATATCGTCCGTTGCCACATATACCTCATCCAGATCAGAACATTCTTTGGACCTCTGGTAGACATGCTGGATCATGGGAGTTCCTAAAATTAAGGCCAGGGGCTTTCCCGGAAAGCGTTTTGAATTATATCGTGCAGGTATGATAGCAATTATTTTCAAGGCATTCCTTTCGTTTAGATGAATTTTAAAGGGTCTTTAAACTGGTAACAGGGTAGTATAAGTAAAAGAAAATATCAATGAGTACAATTAGGTAAATAATCTAAAGGCAGTTTTTAGTTATTAAAGCGTTATTTTTATATCTCGGTTGATCTCTGATGCCCGGGAAAAGATTATTCATAAAAGGTCACAGAGAGCACAGAAAAACTTTATTGTTTGCCCATTGGGAGAAAAAAAGATGGGCAAAACAAACTGCCCTAAGGGGCGGGCATAAGAGAATAGTTGATGCTATCCACACCTCATGAAATGATGAATTACTTTTGTGGCACGAAACCTAAGTAGTTGCCATCAAAGATACAATCTATTTTATTGAAGGCAGTCCATCTGGAAGGGCATACAGATCAAGGCTCAGGGGTTTATTAAAGATTCAATGCCAAAACTTTTGGGTGGCTGCTATTTATCCTTAAAGGTCATTTTTAGCTCAAGCATGCCGCTATCACTTTGTTTTTCTATGTCAAAACCCATGCTTTCAAATAAATGCAGCATAGAGGTGTTCTCCCTTAAAACCTCAGCGGCAAATCCTGATAGACCATTTTTTTTGGCAAGATAGGTAAGGTAGGACAGCAGCTCCATCCCTATACCCTTATTCTGCCATTTATCTTTTACTAAAAATGCGACCTCAGCAGTCAGGGACTTCTCATATATGGAATATTGTCCTAAGCCTAAGACCTCTTCCTTCTCGCCTTTTTTAGTGACGGCAAGGATAACCATTTCCTTTGTATAATCAATTGCTATGTATTTTTGGATGCGCTCATGGGGCATATCCAGGCGGCTGGATATGAATCTTCTATAAAAGCTTTTATCCGAAAGGGAATAAAAAAATTCCTTTAGAAGTGGCTCATCCTTTATGCTAACAGGCCTCAAAAGAAGCTCGACGCCGCTTTTAGTGGTTTTATATGTTTCCAGTTCCTCTGGGTATTCGCCTTTTTTTTCAGGCACAAATGCCTGGTCCTTGTATATAAGGCTATTGGCCTTTGCTTCTTCAATGAGCCAGGGCCTAAATTTCGGATGGGCAATAGAAATGAGCTCCATTGCTCGCTCCCTAATATTTTTTCCATGAAGATATGCAATGCCGTATTCAGTCACAACATAATGGATGTCTCCTCTGGTCAAGGTGACCCCGGCCCCCTCTGAGATGAAGGGTACTATCCTTGATATCGTTTCATTCTCCGCTGTAGACTGAAGGGCCAGTATGGTCTTACCTCTCTCTGATAACAGTGCCCCGCGCATAAAATCCGCATGGCCGCCTATGCCGCTGTAAAATGTTTTGCCAATGGACTCGGCAGTGGCTTGCCCTGTAAGGTCTATCTGGAGGGCACTATTGATGGCAGTCATATTTTTGTTTTGTGCGATAACAAGAGGGTTGTTTGTATAATCGACCTGCCTGAATTCTATACACGGATTGTCGTGGATATAACGGTAGGTCTTTTTCGTGCCCATGCAGAAGGTGGCGATAGTCTTTCCTCGGTCAATAGTTTTTCTTGTATTGTCAATCACCCCTTTTTTTATCAACTCCACAATGCCACCTGATAGAAGCTCAGTGTGTACGCCCAGATTGTTTTTATTCGCAAGATTTAAGAGGATTGCATTAGGAATACTCCCATATCCCACCTGGATCGTATCTCCATCCTCGACTATACGTGCAACATATTTACCTATGAGCTGCGCTATCTCATCGGATATCTTGTCTTCATATTCCAGCAATGGCTCTTCGTAGGGGACAATAAAATCAACATCCTTTATGTGCAAAAAGGTGTCCCCGTGTATCCGGGGCATGTTAGAATTTATCTGACTTATTACCAAAGAGGCGTTTTCTACCGCTGCCTTGGTAATGTCCACGCTTACCCCTAAGCTCATATAGCCATTATTGTCTGGTGGCGATGTTTGCACAAGGGCAACATCGATAGGCACTATACTTCGGCTGAATAAAGCCGGTGTCTGTGATAGGAAAATTGGTGAATAATCAGCAAGCCCCATATTTATGGCATCTCGAGTGTTATTTCCGATAAAAAAAGAGTTGTGCCTGAAATTACTTTTAAATCGTTCATCCGTATAAGGCGCAATGCCGAGTGTCCATACATGAAGGATTTCGGCATCAAATAACCCTTTAGGGTGGGAGTCCACATAATTTATTAGGGATCGAACAAGATATTGCGGCTCCCCACAGGCTGTACCTATAAATATACGATTTCCACGGTGTATAGTGCTAAATATTCTATCCTCAGGCACGAATTTATGGGGATAAATTTTTTTCCATCTTGTATAATTTACACTCTTTCTCATGTTTTACAAACAAACCCCGCCAATCATTAATAAAAAAAGCTCACTATTGACAAAATCGTAAAAAGTCTTTTTACGAAACCATCAATTTTAGTTAGTGCGTAAAACGTATCTGTAAATACAGGTAAATATAAAAAGATCTTGGCTCCCTTGAATGGCCAGAGCATAAAAGAAACAAAATTTTTAGTGATATCAGGGAGCTCTTTAGTCTCTCAGTAATAAGCAGCTATTCTATCCCGGCTTCTTGACTTTTGTAGGCACAATCCTGGTTAATTCCCCAGCCTCTATCATTTCATTGAGTTTTTCTATGAGTTCAAACTTTTTGACCTTACCGCGTCCAGATATAGGAAGCTCATCGATTACGGAAACATAACGAGGAACGGAGGGTGATGAAATCACACCATAGCAGTAATCCACAATTTCCTGAGGTTCTATATCATTGCCCTTTGATGGAATGACGGCTGCAGCCACTACCTCCCCAAGTTCCGGATCCTTCACTCCTACTGCAGAAACTTCATCAACTTTGGGGTGAGTAATTATGTGCTCTTCAATAATACGGGGAAAAACATTAAATCCTCCCACTATAACCATATCTTTGGCCCTGCCCGTAATATAGTAGTAGCCAAATTCATTTACCCACCCCAAATCACCGGTATGCAGCCAGCCGTCAATTACCGTTGCCTTAGTCTCTTCAGGCTGTTTGTAGTATCCGTAGCTCATAACACAATAGCCCTTGCATACAATTTCACCTTTCTGGCCGGCGGGAAGTAATTTGTGGCTTTCTGTATCAAGGATGTGTACATCTATGCCGGGAAGAGGTTTTCCAACGGTTGTGGCCATAATCTCCGGGCTATCGCTTAAGGATGTCATAGAAATAACCGGACTGGCCTCTGTCTGCCCATAGCCAATGAGTATGTTACATTTCATCTCTTCAAGAACACCCTTAACTGTATCTATAGGGCATGGTGCACCCGCCATAATACCAGTTCTAAGGGTAGCCAATGAATAGCCTCCCTTTCGAAACTCCTGGAGCTCTCTGATAAACATTGTAGGTACTCCCGGGTGTATGGTAACCCCATGCTTATCAATCATATCCAGGGCCTTACGTGGCTCATAATAAAGCATTGGTGTCTGGGCAGCGCCACGTAATACACATAAGGTAAGAACCAATGTATTGCCAAAGGAATGAGAATAGGGAATGGGCACAAGCATATTATCTTTTTCCATGGCATTCAAGATGGATCCTACATCCCAGGCATTTCGGATCATATTATAATGGCTCAGGACAACACCTTTGGGTCTACCAGTAGTTCCCGAGGTGTAAAGGATAAACTCCATGTCGTGTTCTCCAATCTCTTTAGCGATCTCATTCATTTCCTCATCGCTAATATCAGAGCCATCCTTAACGAGCTGATCCCAGGAAGAAAGCCCTTTTCTGTCAGCATTTCCAAGGGTAACCACAAGTTGTAGGCCCCGTAATTTTGGCCTTATTTCCTCTACCATCGCTGGAAAGTCTACCTTAAGCATAGACTCTGATATTACCAGTGCCCTTGCGCCACTATGATGCAGTATATACTCAGCCTCCCGCGGCCTGTACCAGTAGTCAAGAGGAACAATTACAGCACCGGCTTTGGATATTCCAAACCACGCTACTATCCATTCTGGGTGGTTGTGCATCCAGAGGGCTACTCGATCCCCTTTCTGTATGCCCTTTTCCACAATCCCCTTGGCGAATGAGTCAGAGAGCCCGTCCAATTCCTTAAAGGTAATTTTTTTATCTTCCCAATATATGGCAGTCCGCTCTGGCCATTGCTTCGCCGCATATTTTATAACGCCTCCCATTGTCCTTTGTTCTAAATCATGATACATGTCTTTTATCCTCCATCTGTCAAATATTAGCTGAGCCTTTCCACTTTAAACGAACGTAAAATAAGCTATAACTTTGTTAAAAAATACGAACCATAAGGAGACCTTTAGAAAAATTTTTCTTAGGGAAAGCAATGTTTCATGATTAAGCATTATTGAGGCTTTTTTTTGCATGGTATTACAAAAACAGGATAAGGGCTGTAGCGAATTACCTTTTCAGCAACACTTCCAAAAAAGACATGCTCTATGCCTGTTCTTCCATGTGTCCCAATTACGATAATATCTACCTTCTCTTTCTTTGCAAACTTGATTATCTCCTCATCTTCCCGTCCTGATAGGCTAACGAGCTTATAGTTGACCCCATCTTTTATCTCGTTCACATACAATCGTGTGTATTTATCATTGAGATCTTCCTCAATTGCCTTTCGTATATTCTCGGAATCCTCTGCAGTTATATAATTCTCGATATAAGCCTTATGTGGAATATCAGGTGTCACATGTAATACATACAAAAGCCCTTCGTCTCTTTTTGCAACACCATAGGCAAAGTTAAAGGCATGATTAGCATTGTCGGAAAAATCCGTACAAAAAAGCACCTTTTTATATTTTGGATATTCTATCATTTTTATCTCCCCTTTTTGATATTGTCTAATGTAACCGGTTGGTTATTATGTTTTATCGTTACTGTAAGAATAAATGGTCTTGCCTTTAATCGCCATATCTTATTAAATTAGACCATCTAAATCATCATTGTTTGCTGAAATAGCCACTCATAAGAATTGACACCAGATAATAAGCCGAAAATTATTACCCGACATAGGTTACATTAAAGCCACTGGACGTTAGCTCTTTTACAATTGGCCCTATCTCTTCAGCCTTTAATCTTAAAACTATGAGCCAATCTTTTTCCCCTTCCATGGGCGGAAGGGTCATTAAGCTCAATAAGACTGCTTTATATGTATCAAATATCTCCATAATTTTTTTCATATTACCAAAATCATTAGATGCCCTTATACTTAACCTCCTCCCTCCCTCTCTGACTCCCAAAATCTTCGTCATAACCCTTACAATGTCTGATTCAGTAACAACGCCAACAAGCCTATCATCTTCCATTACCAGAAAAGCGCCATAACCTTTTTCTTGTCCTAATTGCAACGCCTCTTCAGCCGGCATATCAGGAGATATGGTGTAAGGGTTTTTGACCATAATTTCCTTGACGGTCATTTTAGCCAAAAGGTAATAGAGTTCATGCATGCTTAAAGAAGTGGCAGAAGAAGGGGATGCTTCCAGAAGCATGTGGTTTGTTACCAGGCCTACCAGTTTATCCTTCCTCATAACCGGCAACCTTCTTATCCTATGGGCCTCCATAATTTTTCTTGCCTCATTAATGAAGGTTTTTTCTTCAACTGTTACCACATTGGTAGTCATAATATCTCGTATTTTCATTATCCCCTCCGTTTTAATGTTGATATCTCTGACCTTATGCTCACAACATAATAAGCATAAACAAAAAAGGCAATCAGGTAAACCCCCCATTTTAATAGGGGTTATAACCCATTATGCAGTAAAGCCTTTGAGAAAAAGGCATCTCCAC
>CAYMVB010000244.1:0-2581 GCA_964393665.1 uncultured Desulfobacteraceae bacterium
TATTTTTGTTTCCAGTTTTCCTGATCACTTATAGGGAAGGAAATATAATGCCCGAATTTCGCATCAAGAAACATCCTATTTTACGCGTTCCTAAAAGAAATAAACTGTACTTTTACTGGAATAATAAAAGATTAAGCGCCTATGAAGGCGAGGTAATTTCATCAGCACTGTTTGCTAATGGGATTCATGTATTCGGATATCATAAAAGAGATGGCTTTCCCCAGGGACTATTCTGTGCCAATGGACAGTGTTCTCAATGCATGGTGATTGCCAATGGAATACCCGTAAAGTCATGCATGACAAAGATTGAAAAGAATATGGTTCTGGAAAGCGTCAAGGGCCTCCCCAGCCTTCCAAGCCGTGTAGATGATGCTATTACGTTTTCACCGATACATGAGTTTGAAACAGACGTGCTGGTAATAGGCGGTGGGCCTGCCGGTATCTCTGCCGCGTTACAATTAGGTGAAAGGGGGATCAAAGCCATAATTGTCGATGACAAGGATGGATTAGGGGGGAAATTAGTTCTCCAAACCCACAAATTTTTTGGTTCAATTGAAGACTGCTATGCAGGAACAAGGGGTACAGACATAGCTAAAATCCTAGAAGAGAAAATAGAAAAGTTCCCCTCTTTACAGGTATGGCTGAATAGCACTGCGCTGTATGTATTTAGCGATAAAAAGGTGGGCATAATAACTAATGGGACGGAATATAAAATTGTAAAGCCAAAAATTCTTTTAAACGCAGCAGGGGCTAGGGAAAAATTCCTTGCCTTTCCTGGCAATACACTCCCAGGCGTATATGGGGCTGGCGCATTTCAAACCCTTGTTAATAGAGACCTTATAAAGCCTGCAAGAAGACTATTTTTAGTGGGAGGCGGAAATGTAGGCTTGATAGCTGCCTACCATGCCATACAGGCTGGAATTCATGTGGTAGGCCTGGTGGAGGCCTTAAAAGAAGTAGGTGGTTACCAGGTGCACGCCAATAAAATAAAACGATTGGGTGTCCCCATATATACAAGTCATACTATTTTGTCTGCCAACGGCAATGAACATGTAGAATCTGTAACCGTATCTCAGGTTGACGAAAACTTCAAGCCGATCTCAGGGACTGAAAAGACCTTTACATGTGACACAGTATTAATCGGAATAGGCTTAAGCCCTATAGATGAGTTTTTTATAGAGGCAAAAGAGGCCGGCATAAAAACCTTTTCAGCAGGGGACGCACAGGAAATTGCAGAGGCCTCCTCAGCTATGTTTAGCGGGAAAATAGCCGGTATAGAAATCCTCAAAGAGCTTGGCAAAGAAGACAAACCTGTCCCAAAAGACTGGTATAAAAAGGCAAGCATTTTAAAGAGTCATCCTGGTAAAATTACCGTACCTGAATATGACGCTTATCCTGAAACAGGCATTACACCGGTTATCCATTGCAATCAAGAAATTCCTTGTAACCCTTGTGTTTCTGTTTGTAAACAGGGCGTTATTGCTATTCCCGGAGACTCCCTCTTGGGAAAGCCTGGAATTACAGGCAATCAGTGTATTGGGTGCAACAAATGCTTACTTGTTTGCCCCGGCCTGGCAATCTCATTGGTAGATTACCGTGAAAATTTAGATTATCCTGTAGTATCGCTTGCTTATGAAGCATATAACCATGAATACAAAAAAGGCGATTCGGTTTTCTTGACTGACTACGAGGGTAACACGCTTCAAGAGGCTGAAATCGTCGATACAATTTTAAAGAAATCATCCCGGAAAACACAAATCATTAAAGTTAGGGTTCCAAAAAACATTGCCAAAAAAGTCGCGGGATTTAAGATACAGAAAAAGACGGATGCACTGCATATAGAGCAGCCTTCAGCTCCCAAAATACCGGATGACGCAATAGTGTGCCGTTGCGAAAGAGTAACTGCAGGTGAGATAAGGCCTTTAATAAAAAAGGGGGTCAAAGACCTGAATGAAATCAAGGCTATCACCAGGGCAGGCATGGGTGCCTGCGGCGCTAAGACCTGTGAAAACTTGATCCTGCAGATGTATAAAGAAGAAGGAATACCCCTTGAAGAGGTTACCTTAAATACAAGAAGGCCTGTTTTTATAGAAGCCTCGCTAGGGATTTTTTCTAACATATCAAATGCAAAGAAGAATGAAAAAGACATATGACCTTATTGTTATAGGGAGTGGTTCAATTGGGGTGCCGGTTGCAATGGAGTTTGCCAGGAACAAGCAATCAGTTTTGGTTATTGATTCCTTAGCCTCTCCTGGCCAGGGTCAAGATAAAAAGGCTATTGGAGGAATTCGTGCTACCCATTCAGATAAGGGAAAAATAGTAGTCTCTAAGAGGAGTATAGAGATCTTTTCGAGCTGGAAAGAGCTTTACGGTGACGATATCCAGTGGAAGTCTAATGGGTATTCATTTCCTGCCTATACAGAAAAAGACGAGGATGTATTAAAGGATATACTAACGATTCAGCAAAATTTTAGCCTAAACATCACATGGGTCTCTCCGGAAGAGTATAGGGAACTGAACCCTGGAATTACTATGGATGGATTGAGAGGCAGCACGTATTCACCGCAAGACGGCTCTGCAT
>CAYMVB010000245.1:0-1704 GCA_964393665.1 uncultured Desulfobacteraceae bacterium
GTTATCTGAATTCCATTGTTTAATACGCTCTGCATCTATATCAACAACGGTAACCTTGTATTGTGGGCATTTGTAGGCAATCATGGCCATGGTTGGCCCGCCTACATAACCAGCACCAATGCATAAGATATTTTTTCTAAATTTCATTCAGTATGCTCCTCGGGAAATTTGAACCAAAATCCAAAAAAATTAGTAAAAAACATGCCTCAGGCTACTTGCCGAACACATATATGTCAATTAAAATAACGTGGTTCTGTCAACAATTCAGTTCATCAAAAATTACATTTTACCCGCAATTTTCTTTTAGCGATTAAATAACAAAATGCCTTCGAACGAACTGCCACCAAAAAACTTTTTCTGATCCCCAATTAATCTCACTCCTTACATCATTTTGCAAGTATGCCCGAATAATTACTTATGTGGCACCTTTAATACCTTTGAAAATGGCAAGAAAAGATAGGTATTGGCTAAAGTCCGTCCAAGCAAAAGGGAAATCGCTGCCGCTAAAACCCCGACAACCCCCAAAAAATCTACAGTTATCACAAGAAGTGCAATAATACCGGCAACCTCTATCGTAGTTCCAAGAGTTATCTGCCCGCTCTTTCTATGTAATACCAGTAAAGAACGTTGAAGGGAAAGTAAAACCATAAGACCTGGCATAGGTGCCATTATTTTGGTCGGCAAGCCTGCAAACTCTGTAAGTTCAAGACTTAGCCCGGAAATGTCCCGAAACCAAAGATCTGATAGAGGCGTAAAGGCCAAAAATGCTAAGCCTGCTGTCACCGCAAAACCGAGCAGAATTGCGAATTTCTTCAATGCATCGTAACCCTCGTTGTTTGCCCCAAGGAGGGCAATGCCTACTTCCTGAAAAGACAAACCTAGAGATCTAAATATAAATACAAGGGAATTAACTACTGGAAATACAGCCAGTGATTCTAAGGCCATAAAGCTATGACCCAGGAAAAAGGTTACAATTGGGTAAATACCAAGCGTTAGTATAGAAGTCATAGCCAAAGGGTAATAAAACCTTGTGATTGATCTATATCTCCATGGCGTAATTTTTGAATTCCTATTTTCCTCTGATAAAAGCTGAATGACTGTTGAACGGGCCATGAATTTACTTGCGGCAGCCTCTGCACAAACCCCTATTGATAAGGCCAGTGCCCCGACAGAAGCCCCATCAATTTCAAAAAAGCCATAGCAGATCAGCCCGGTTAATCCCATGGAAAGCAAACGCACAATGGTTCCATACGTCACCCTTCTTGTCAGGTTCCTTCGTATAAGGATTCCCTGGAAAAAACGCCTATAGCCAATAGCAGCCGGCCAGGGTATAAGAAGTAAGCACGCCTTATAAGCAAGTCTGTCAACCCCCTCAGGGAGTCTTAATAAGTTATTCGCAATAAAATCAAAAACAGAGGGTATAAGTAAAAAAATCATGCATGCGGTAATTATTGCATTCAACCCATACGTGAAATTTCTAAGTTTTAAAAAGGAATCCCGGTCTTCCACTATGGCAGTTGATACGCTCATAATCATGATAATTGGCGCCTCTATGAGCATGGCAATGGCAATAGCAAAACCATAGGCGGCCAGATTGTGCTTTGGATCGGCTAGCCTTGCTATTACCATAGCCAAAAAAGGCCCCTCTATGGACATCATGATCCAGGTCAATGCAAGCGGCAACCAGAAGTAAAAAATTTTTTT
>CAYMVB010000246.1:0-6031 GCA_964393665.1 uncultured Desulfobacteraceae bacterium
TTGACTTAAAGGATTAAATCATGATGACGTTTTTGACTCACTATAATTATTTGCTGCGCATATTAAGGTATTGGATGCTAAAAGAGCGCAGTGCTCATTCTCTTCAGGTAGACCCCCTAATTTATTCAAGATTTCCTCCTGGCTTATCTTAGGTATATCTTTCATATTCTTTCCCATGGCTAATTCGCAGGCCATACTTCCTGCGGCAATAGTGGTTGCGCATCCATCAGTCATGAACAGTGCGGCTGTTATTTTTTCGTCATGGACAGTTAAAAAGAACTCCATAGAGTCACCACATGAGCCTTTTATCTTTGCATACCCATGCGGGTCCGTTATCTTTCCCATATACTTAGGATCATAAAATCTCTTTAGCACCTCTTCTGAATAAGTATTTCGGGCATCCCTATCTATGGCTTGCTGAATTTCATTTACTGCCTCATCAAAACTGAGCGACATTGATTTATGTTCCTCCTCTACTATTCTATTTTTAACGTAAAGACCTCTAAAATCCCACGTGAGATCATAATAGTGTTTTATAAAGAAAAGCCTTTCTCTAGATTTCGTTATTATACATGGTGTTTATTATTTGAAACGATTAAGGCACACTAATAAGATAAGTTCGGTATGTAGATTCTTCAATCTTTTTTTGCCATGTTCTACCACTGTTTTTTTTTGAAATCAAGCTTTCTCACAAATGCCAATAATTTTTTACTATTTTGCTTGACAAATAATAACACTATTATATGCTTGTCGACAATCGACCAATTTTATAAGATCGGGTATTTAAGATACAAATAATTGAGGCTTAATTTGGTTAGTATGTTTTTTTGATATGGAAAATCATAACGAGAAATTATGGAGCGGGTTGCCTGAAGCAAAAAGTTTGGTAACCTTGGTGCTGGATAGCTTGCGTACCAGGATTATTACAGGAGAGCTTAAACCAGGGAGCAAAATCAATGAATCTGATGTAGCATCTAGGCTTGGTATAAGCAGATCACCTGTCAGGGAGGCCTTCAGGATCTTAGAGAGGGAGGGTCTCATATATACACTACCAAGAAAAGGCTCCTATATTACGGATATAAGTCTGCAGGATTTGAAAGAACTCTTTGGGATCAGAGTGCTTCTGGAATGTTATGCTATTGAAAGTATTCAAAAGAGGGTTAAAGAATCGCCCAATGAAGCCATGGCATCTATTGAGGAAGCTGGCAATGATTTATTTAAAGAGCCTGATGAATTTACGGTTATTTCAGGTTTTCATTTTAACCTTGTCGAATTGTCCAATAACTATAGACTCATAGAATTATACAGGACATTAGCTATATCACTTAGAAGGTATCAGCTGATCTATCTCGCTAAAGAAGGTCAAAGAGAAGTTTCACGTAAAGATCATAAGACCATCATTGATATATTGAAAGAGGGAAATTACACGTATGCCAAAAAATTTCTTAAAAGACATATAAACTATGTGGAAAAGATTGCGGAAGACAAGATTAAGAAAATTTTGGCTATTTAGAATTTGCTAAACACAACGGGGTATATTTAACGTAAGGGGATTTCACTAGTTCTATACTCTGAGATTGTAGAGGCTATGCGAGGAGATTATTCATGGATATAAATATATCTAAATTAAGGAAAGATCTGGCGGGTATTGTTGGAGAAGATTATGTTTCTACGGACAGGCCAACATCGGTTGTTTATGCAAAGGACACGATGCCATGGGATGTCGAAGAAAAAAATATGCCATACGCTGTAGTTAGGCCCTCCAATAGCAGGGAGATTTCGCGGCTTTTAAAATATGCCAATGAAAAATTACTGCCAGTTCATATACATGGTTCCGGTACGTCACTTGTTGGTCTTGCAAGACCAAAGGCCAAGGGAATTGTATTGGATACTGCGAGAATGAAGGGAATCAAGGTTTATCCTGAAAGGGGTTATTTCGAGGTGGGCCCTGGAATGCATGTAGCCCAGGTAAAAAAAGAACTGGCAAAGCACAATGCGCTACTTCCCGTATTTCCGGGAAGTGAGTTAGTCGCTACCATTGGCGGTGCCATAGCCGTGAATACAAGTGCCCATGGGGTTGATGCAGCGCTCGGGAAGCCCGGTGATTTTATCCTTGGCCTTGAGGTAGTGCTGCCAACTGGAGAAATCTTACAAACTGGCACAGAGTCAACAAGAAGGCCAGCAGGAATTGACCCTACAAAGTATTTCATTGGCTCAGAAGGTCTATTAGGTGTGTTAACAAAGATAAGGATGAGGTTGATACCTATGCCATATTTTGAACAGGTAGTGGCCTATTATAACAGGACAGAGGATATATTACATACGGTAATAGGTATGTACAAAAAAGGGATTCATCCGCCCCTATTCTTTGAATACCTTGATGAAAGGGCTGCAAAGATTGGATTTGAGGCAGTAGGGCTTGAGGAACCACAAGGAGCTGTGTCAATGATGCGCCTGCATTCCTGGAGTAAGGAAGGCAGCAAAGAAAAGGCTAAGAAATTTATTGAGTTTTTGAAGGAAAATAACCCAATTGAGACAAAGATTGTAAGTGATGAGGAGGAGTGGGGCAAAATATGGCAGAGCAGGGCTGAGGCTGGAAATTACATGTATCGTCTTGGCATGACCTTTGGCAGCGAGATTTCGCCACGGGTAGATAAATTAATAGAGGCTTTTCATGATGCACAATCAATTGTGAAGAACCTAGATAGCTACAAAAATGCGGAGTTTATCTCTTTTGGTCATATTGGAGCACCTACAATCCATGCCTATGCATTTATTCCTACCAAAGACATAGCCAATGAGGTAAAGAAGGCGATAACATTAGAGATGAGGGAAAAGACCGAGGATCTGAATATAAAATACGGAGGATGTGGAGGAGAATGGGGATTAACTGCACAGAGGGTGTCATTTCTAAAGAAAAAGTACGGGGAGTCTTTGTATGAGCTTTTAGTCACCATGAAAAAGGCCTTTGATCCCAATGATATACTCAACAGGGGGAACCTACAAGGATGGATGTAAAAGAAGATAGTGAAGCCCGGGATTTCCTGCTAAAAGAAATTGTAAAGTGCAGGGCGTGCAGGTTTTGTGTTGATGTATGCCCCACATATCAGGTCACCGAATGGGTTGAAAGTATGTCTCCCTACGGCAGACTCCAAATAATTAAGTATATGCTTAACGGGATATTAGATGAAGATGATCCCTTAATATACTCTCTTTATTCCTGTCTCCAGTGTGGGCGCTGTGATAGGGTGTGCAAGGCTAAGGGGCAAGATTTAACTATATCGGATTTGATTAGACAGGGAAAGAATTATCTGTCCCATGGGCTTTTGAAAGGACGAAGGAATGAAAAGGTCTAAGAAGTTTATTTCAGAGGTATTGTCCACACTTAAGGAAAATATTGTTAATACTGGCGACCCTCTTGGAATGAAAAAGGTGTATTGGACAGAATGGGCAAAAGACATGAATCTTCCAAGGACCGGCGAGACTATTATCCTTACTGCAAGGATGTATCAGATGTTGCCTTATATTATTCAGGTGACGGATCTTGTCGCATCGGCAAGACCGTTTTTGTCCAGGAAAGGATTGGAAGGCTTTGTTAATATAGGAAATCGCCTTATGGGCGATAAAATAATACGGTTTAAGGCACTGGGCTCTAAGGGGCTGAAATCTAAAGGCAGTAAAATATTAAAAGGTATTGCTTCAGCACTGATAGCTGTTGGTGAAAGGCCTGCATATCTATATGAGGAAGAACCTTATAGTGGGGTGCTTTTATATGATTTAGGCCTTGATGAGCACATTGAAGGTCATATACAAAGGATATACGAATTGTTAAAGGCCCATGGAGTGAAGAGGGTTATTGGTGTTGATCCGCACACGGTTTTTATGTTGAGCAAGGTTTTTCCACGGTATATAAAAGATTATGATATAGAGGTAAGACATTACTTAGAGATTCTTTCAGGGAAAAGTGAGACACTAAAAAGCCATCCTAAAAGGGAAATCAGGAAGGATTTTGTAATTCATGACTCCTGTTATATGGCAAGAGAACTGGGCATTATTGACCAGGTAAGGGGGGTTTTAGCGGATATAGGCATAGTTGTTCGGGAGCCTGAAAACACAAAGCTTGATACTGATTGTTGCGGTGGTCCTATAGAGTATGCCTTTCGTGATCTGACTGAAAAGGTATCTAGCAACCGTGCTAAAGAATTGTCTTCTACCTCCAAAAACATAATTGTTGAGTGCCCTATTTGCCTTATCAATTTGAACAAATATGAAAATGAAATGGGCATGAAGGTTTGGGATGTAGGTGAGCTCCTTTTTGAGCATTTTAATAGTTGAAAATCTAAAGAATCATAGATTTAAAATGATTGAAAAAAGCTTATTTGATGCAGGGGCTGATAAATATGATCAGCAAAGAATAATGGTCATTCCCTGTTTTAATGATTTCTACCAAACTACTGTTAATCTGGTTCCCTTTAGTAAGGGCGAATCGTTCACGTTTCTTGATTTAGGCGCGGGGACAGGCTTGCTTACATCTTTTATTATAAATCTTTTCCCAAACGCTAAAGGCACACTGATAGATGTTTCTGAAAAAATGATGGAAAAGGCTATGAGGCGTTTTTCATCAAATGACAGAGTTAATTTTTTAAAGGGCGATTATTATAATGACCCACTGCCGGGTCAGTATAACCTTATAGTTTCAGCTATGTCGATACATCACCTTTCCGACGATGAAAAAATGTCACTCTATCAGAGGGTATATGAGGGACTTAAAAGAAAAGGGGTATTTATTAATGCGGATCTTGTAAAGGGGGAAACCGAAAATACGGAAAGGAATTATCAGATTATGTGGATGGATTGGATCAAAAAAGCAGGCCTGAGCAAAGAGGAACTGGCAGGGATACTTGAAAGAATGAAATATGACAGACCATCCAGGCTTGGAGATCAGATGCAGTGGTTAAAGGATATTGGATTTCTTGAGGTAGATTGTTATTATAAATATTATAACTTTGCTGTTTTTTCAGGGCTAAGATAAGTTAGGTTTTTTTATTTAAATAAGTAGTAGAAAGAATGACAGATAAACACGTGATAATTCCTCGATGTGCTGAGTGTAAAGTAAAAGATAAAATTTGTACTCAGGAAGATGGCCATGGGCCGGAGTTTTGCCCTACTATAAATTTCAGTGATGTGGTTCAAGAATCGCTTGGAGAATACAAAAGAGCAGAGATTGCAAATTTTGCTCGCTATGCCACGATTCAAGAGGGTGAATGTTATGCAAACAGGGGTTTAAAGAAGCCCTATGTTGTATATCCCACAAAGACCAGGGTTCAGGAAACTATTGAATTTTCCAATAAGATGGGCTTTCACAGACTTGGTGTAGCCTTTTGTGGGGGCCTGAGAAATGAGGCTGGAATCTTATCTGAAATATTGAAGGCGCAAGGATTTGAGGTAGCCTCTGTTATTTGTATGGTAGGTAGGACGCCCAAGGAATTCATTGGTATAAATGAAGGCCAAAAGGTAAATATAGGGGAGTTTGAGTCAATGTGTAGCCCTATCGCGCAGGCAAAAATCCTAAATAGGGTAAAGACGGATTTTAATATTGTGTTTGGATTATGTGTAGGGCATGATTCTCTTTTTATGAGGTATTCTGATGCCCTATGTACAACATTGGTGACCAAGGACAGAGTAACAGGCCATAATCCGCTGGCAGCCCTTAATTTGCATAATTCTTATTATAGGAGATTGAAAGAGGAGAAATTTTTGCAGGGCGGAAGAGTCGGTGTGACGGTTGAAAGAGCTACATAGATAGGCATCTTACATATGCTTACCAAAGGTTTTTAAGGATTGGATCATGGGAGATATTATTGAAAAGTTAATAAGGCATATATCAAAAACAGACTATGATAGTCTTCCTCACGAGGTAATTACAGAAACGAAAAAATATATTCTTGACACGATTGGTGTCGGGCTTGCAGGTGTAAATGAGCCAGGGTGTAAAGAAGTGGTAGATCTGGTGAAGGCCTGGTCAACAAAT
>CAYMVB010000247.1:0-3520 GCA_964393665.1 uncultured Desulfobacteraceae bacterium
ATTTCAGGAGGCGATAAATCATTATATGGAGGCCCTCAGGCTAAACCCTAATAACGAAAGCGTCCACTACAACCTTGCGGGCATTGTGTATAAGCACGGTGATGCCACCAAAGCCATCGACCATTATAAGAAGGCCCTTGATATAAGGCCTGATTTCCCAGAGGCCCATAACAATCTTGGGCTTATTCTGGCAAATCAGGGCAAGCTTAAGGAGGCTATCAGCCACTATCATGAGGCACTACGCATAAGTCCAGATAATATAGAAACCCACATAAATATTGGGGTTGCCTTTGTCAGTTATGGAAAAATAAAAGAGGCGGCTTCCCACTTTATCCAGGTTCTGCGTATCAAACCAGACCACCCTGAAGCCCATTTTTACCTCGGATCTATTTATGTTATTGTACAGAGAAAAGACCTGGCCATGGATGAATACAAGGTGCTTGAAAAGCTTCACCCGGATCTTGCAAAAATCCTGCTTCAAAGGATTAATCAGGGCATAAAGGCAAAGCCACAATAAATGAAATCAGTTCAAACTTTATTATCTAAGCTCCATAGCACACAGTATACCAGGGAGTAAATTTAAATTCAGATTATACTGCAGCCAGCTACTATATAATCTGGGTTAATCTGGGTTTAAATATCCTGCGCTATTATTATGGCCTCTGCTATCTCCTTCATGGATTTTCTGGTATCCATACTTTTTTTCTGCATCCAGCGGAATGACTTTTCCGAGGAAAGGCCTTTTTTGGCCATTAATATCTCCTTTGCCTTTTCTACTATCTTTCTCTTTTCAAGCTCCTCTTCGATTATCTTGGTCCGGACAATAAGGTTTGTATTTTCAATGGCAATTGCCGCCTGGCTTGCCACTGTTGTTATAAGGTTTATCTCAGCATTAGAAAACCTATGGGAACTTAACGTAAAGCAATCTAAAACCCCTATCACCCTGTCTTCCTTAACGTGTAACGGCACGCCCAACATGGATACAAGGCCGAGTCTTCTCGCCATCTCTTTTTCCTTAAATTTGGGCTCTTTTAAAACATCCTCAACAATTAATGGCTTATTGGTAGATGCTATAAAACCTACTACCCCTTCATTCATATTAAGGACCCTGTCTTTGACATAATCAGTATCAATGGCCTGGGTGGCCCTGAGCCTGGTCTGTTTTCCCTTTTTGCCTTCCTCTATAAGCCATAGTGAACAAATATCAACACCAGTAACCTTGGCTACAACCATAACAACTAATTTCAGGATGTCCTCCAGGTAACGATCAGAGGTTATAGCCTGGCTTACCTCCATTATACCTTTAATGTATTTATCATACATGTTTAGAGATATTTTTTCCATGGAACTGCCCGCTTGCTTGGTTCTCATCTAAGACCCATTTTTATTCAAATACCTATTCTAACATTATAAACACAAAGACTTATAATCAGCATCAGGTTATAGTAATTTAATCTCATTAAAGGGTCTTTATACTAAATCTGCCGGCAGATGTACAGTCATAAAATCTTTTACAATATCCTGCTAAATCTAATAAACAACTTACTAAGATTACACATGAGATTAATTGCAAAAAAATGTTTTTGACATTTAACGTCATTCAAGCCTTGAAATTATGAATATAAATTACTATAATAAAAAATTTGATGGAAACCTTGAAATGACTAAGGAGTTTTTATATGAATGTTGAAGAAGATAGAAGGGCTTTCTCGGGTGCCAGCCAATATGTGCTGGACAATGAGCTTGCAAAAATTGTGAATATATCAATGTCTCTAGAGATGCCACTGCTTTTAAAAGGTGAACCAGGAACAGGTAAGACCATGCTTGCCTATGCAATTGCCGAGACCCTCAGAATGCCCCTGATTGTGTTAAATGTAAAATCCAGTATGAAATTAATAGACACCCTGTATCAATACGATACGCTTACGCGTCTAAACGATAGCAGGTTTGGGGATTCGAAAAGAGATGTACGTAATATAGAAAATTATATAAAAATGGGTAAAATAGGGCAGTCTTTTGTTGCAAAGGAGCGTACAATTCTTCTTATAGATGAGATTGATAAGGCGGATACGGATTTTCAGGATGATATGCTCGACGTTTTGGACCAAATGGAATTTGATATACTTGAAATTGATAAAACCATTAAGGCCAAGGACAGGCCTGTTATTATTATAACATCCAATGCAAAAAAAGACCTTTCCGACCCCTTTTTAGGTAGATGCAATTTTCACCACATAGCATTCCCAGAGCCTGATATGATGCGCGAGATTGTGCAGGTGCACTTCCCAAATATAAGCCAGGATCTGTTAGAGGCCTCCGTCAATACATTTTATAGGCTTAGAGGCTTCAATGAAGTAGAAAAAAAACCTGCTACAAGGGAACTGATAAACTGGGTACGGGCACTCCGTGCAGACCCTGACTTTAAGGTAAAAAATTTAATAAAGGGCGATATTCCCTATCTGGGTATTTTATTTAAGAAAAGCCCGGACTACGCAGTAGCCCAAAAACATGCCTCAAGATTTAGGTTATAAGCTTTGTTTACTGAATTTTTCTATACATTAAGAAACGTGGGTATTCCCGTTTCGCCCACTTCATTTCTTAGGTTACAAGAGGCGCTCAGCAAGGGCCTTATCAATTCCGTTGACGATTTTTACATATCAGCCAGATCAATATTGGTAAAAAGTGAGCGCTATTTTGACCTCTTTGATCAGGTCTTTGCCCACTACTTTAAAGGAATAGAGCTCTCAGATCCTTCGGGGGTAGATTTAGCGGAGGCAGCAAGGGCATTGCTTGATAGCTGGTTACGTGACCCACAAGCTATCGCAGACGCCCTTGGTGTTGATGAAGAATCTCTTTCAAAGATGAGCCCTGAGGAGCTCATTAATTACTTTCTTGAAAGGTTAAAAGAGCAAACCGAGGCCCATCACGGCGGAAGCAAATGGATAGGCACTGGTGGCACCTCACCAGTGGGCCATTCAGGTTATCATCCAGGCGGCATGAGAGTTGGGGGTAGATCAAGAAATAAATCGGCTGTTAAGGTAGCGATGGACAGGAGATACAGAGATTATTCACAGCAAATACTTCTCACGCGCCACCATATGGGAGAGGCCCTTAAACGATTAAGAAACATGGTGCCATCTGGACCAAAAGATAGAGTAAACATTGATGAGAGCATCTATCGCACCATGAGAAATGGAGGGGAAATAGAAATTATCTTTGATCGAAGCCTTAGAGACAGGTTAAAGATTATTTTGGCTATAGATAATGGTGGGTGGTCGATGGACCCGTATATTGACGTTATACAAAGCCTGTTTGACTATGCTCGAAGTCAATTCAAGGACCTAAAAATATTCTTCTTCCATAATACTATCTATGACTACCTCTGGGCAGATCCTCAAAGACGGTCAAAACCTCACTCAGTAGATGAATTTATAAAGATTGATCCTGAAACAAGATTTATCATAGTCGGCGATGCCAGCATGGCCCCTTATGAAATAATGGCAACAGATGGCTCAATTCA
>CAYMVB010000248.1:0-5836 GCA_964393665.1 uncultured Desulfobacteraceae bacterium
CAAAGGCCCCGATCTCCTCAAGGAAGTCGAAGTACTTTCCAAGATCAGGGTCCGCATCCATTCGCACCTTATTCATATAAATCATATCCTCCCTGGTCAGGAGCAGGTCCTTCTCCAGGTTGAGGACTTTACTTTTTGATTTTTCTGATGATCTCATAATATGTTCCCATCTGACCGTATTTTTCAAAGACTTTTTCATCGCTTCCTCTCCCTCTCTGTTGAAAAAATCGATCAGGATTTGAAATACATTTCTGAAGTTCATGGTCATGAATCATAACTCCGTTTTTCCACGTCTCTTGCACCTGTTAAACATCGATTCCTAACTCATCACATCGTGTTTTCACCTGAATGCTTCAGCCTTTAGCCTGAAACCTTCTTAAACAGGATGGTTAAAAATGATGCTGGAGCAAGTCAGGCCTGCCTCAGCCTTTATAAGTTCTGATATGTCGATTGCTTTAACTGAAAAGCCGAGTTTTTGGAGTTTTTCTGCTGTCTTAGTAAAGCCGGCATGAATATATATAGTGTTGCCTATCCGCAGCGTATTTGCCGCCCATGGCTCGCTTTTATCTATGGTTACGATTTTAAAACCTTCGAATTCATTACGGTCAATCCATTCGGGATTGACAAGCAATGTCTGGGTATCTATTGCCGTGCAGGCGGACTTAAAATGGAGGCAGTCTTTTACCGTGACAGGCGTGACATGATAACCAAACGGTGTTAACGCAGAGGCGAGGGATTCTACTCCACGATTATTTGTCCTCGGCGTAATCCCTACATAGATATTCCTTCCAGCCCTCAGTACGTCTCCACCATCAAGTGTTGCAGGATGTTTGATATGAAAAATATCCCTGTACTTTTTTAATTCTGATTCAACGCCGCTAATCTCCCCTCTTCGTGATTCTGCCCCCATGTTTGTCATTATGGCCAGTTCATCTACAACAACTGCTGCATCCTCTACAAAGGTTGAATCCGGGTATTCAAGGTTCATGGACATCTCGACTACCTTCAGCCCTTCAGATCTTAGCATATCACCATATCTTTCATGCTGTTTAACGGCGAGGTTAAAATCGATTGGTTTTCTGTTAATATAACTCAACTCGCATCTGTTTATTTCTGGAGATATTTCATGTGTCAGCGCAATAAGCATATTCAAAACATCTTTAAATTGTAAAATCAACTCATATCAATAGGGTTTTATTATTATTACTGATTTCTAAGGTATACAAAAAATTCCTTATTTCCCTTTGTCCCCTTTATCGGGGATTCCATTTTTCCTGAAACAATCAAGCCTGTTTCATGAAAATATGTAATCAAATCATCGACAACCTGCGTTTGTACAGCCTCATCTCGAATAATACCGCCCTTCCCTACCATACCCTTGCCTGCCTCAAACTGCGGTTTGATAAGGGCAATGATAAAACTATCGTTCTTGAGAAGCTTCAGGGTTGCAGGTACAACTATTCGCAGTGATATGAAAGAAACATCAATTACGGCACCATCAATAACCTCATTCACCGATTCTTTTGTTAGATATCTTATGTTTGTCCTCTCTATCAAAAGAACCCTTGGATCCTTTCTCAAAGACCAGGCTATCTGCCCATATCCTACGTCAACGGCAATCACCCTCTTCGCACCATGCTCAAGAAGGCAACTGGTAAATCCACCAGTAGATGCCCCGACATCCAACATGGTTAATCCATGAACGCTTATACCAAAATCTCTTAATGCCGCATGTAACTTTATTCCTCCCCTGCTTGCATACGGATTATCGTTTCCTGTTATATGTATTGACGCCAATGGATTAACAAGTCGACCAGGTTTATCTATGGTTTCGCCATTAACCCTGACCAAACCCGCCATAATAATTCCCTGGGCCTTCTGCCTGCTTCCACTGAGCCCCTTTTCAGTCAATAACAAATCAAGCCTTTTTTTATTCATCAAGAAAACGGCTTCAATTTAAAGTAAATAAAACGCAAAAGGTGTCATTTTACATACATACCTTCCTAACCTGCAGCATATCTGTTTGACCCAGAAATATTCTCCTTATGCCGTCTTGCATCAAGGTTGCCATACCATCATGTGCGGCTTGCTTCTTAATATGTTCAACTGTAGCCCTTTTTTGAATCATCGACTTCATTTCGCTTCCGCCAACCAGAAGTTCAAATAAGGCAGCCCTTCCTTTATAGCCTGTATTATTACATTTTGGGCAACCCTTTGGTTTATAAAGGGTGATATCATCATTGTAAGGTATATTCAATGAATCAAAATCACCATTATATTCTCTTACCAACGAGTCATATTCACTCCTGTTTGGGTGATATGGCTCCTTGCAATCTGGACAAAGCGTTCTAACCAATCTCTGTGCAAGGATACCCAAAAGGGCATCAGCAAAATTAAAGGGGTCCATCCCCATATCTAATAATCGAACAATAGTTTCTGACGCACTGTTTGTATGCAAAGTTGAGAATACCAAATGACCTGTCAGGGATGCTTCTATCCCTGTAGAAACTGTCTCCCTGTCCCTCATTTCGCCAACCATAATAACGTCTGGGTCCGCCCTTAAAAATGATCTCATTGCCTCAGCAAAATGAAAACCTATTTTAGGCTTTACCTGAACCTGACGAAGTCCCTCCTGCGTAATCTCGACTGGGTCCTCCGCAGTCCAAATCTTTATCTCCGTGTTGTTAATAAAATGTAAGGCTGAATGCAGCGTAGTTGTCTTTCCACTTCCAGTTGGCCCTACTACAAGAATAATTCCATAAGGTTTTTTAACTAAATCAACGAATGAATTATAATCCCTTTCGCGCATACCCATTTTATTGAGAGATATTGGTCCACCTGTTGCCAGCAACCGAAGCACAACATCCTCATTCTGCCCTGTAGTTGGTATTGTGGCAACCCTTAGTTCCAAATCCAGGGGGGCATACCTGCTAAATTTTATCTTGCCATCCTGCGGAAGACGTCTTTCAGCTATATCAAGATCGCTCATAATCTTAACTCTTGAATTTATAGCATTCTTATAGGTGTACGGTATAGTTTGATAAACTTGGCATAAACCGTCAACCCTAAATCTTATAACCTCATCTGCCTTTCCCGGCCTGGGCTCTATATGAATATCGGATGCCCCTCTATTGTACGCATCGACAATCATCTTATTAACCAATTGCACCACAGCCGAATCTTCCTCTGTAACTCTTTCAAGTTCAAGCTCGTCTTCTTCTTCTTCTTCACCATTTTCTAATTGACCAAGGATATCCTCTATACTTCCAGATTTATTCATAAGATCAGATCTCTTCACGTCAAAAAAAAGATCGATCATTTTAGAAATATCATCCCTTAAAGAAACACAGAACTCAAACTCTTCAGCAGCTATAAGTCGTTTTATTGTATCTTGATCAGGTAAATAATCTGGATTTTCCATTGCAATTACTATCTTAGAATCAGATTGATATACAGGGACAAAATGATTTCTTCTTAAATATGCCGGCTTAAGGCCTTTCAGTAATTGCCCGGGAATAGCCATCCCTTCATCATATGGAATAAAACGTGTATTATAAAATATACTGAGCGACTTCCCAACATCTTCCTTCGCTACATGATATTCATTTATAAGAACATTTTCCACGGTACTTTTTTTCTTTCTCGCCAGGTTAATGGCGCTTTCCAAGTCTTTAGATGTAATTACATTGCTACTTATAAGGTAATCAAATTTTGAACGTCTAGCACGTTGTTTCAGCCTGTTATGGTTATAAAAGGCAATCGCCAAAACCTCGGCTATCTCCATAAGTGATCTCTGATCTTCAACGGTAAAAGCGTTTCCGTTCGTCTTATTAATAAGCTGGATTACGCCTAAAAGGTATTTCTTGAATTTTATAGGCGCAGCCAATAACTGCGTTGTTTTGTAGCCTGTTTTTTGATCCCAACTCATGTCAAACATCAATTGAGGGCTAATCGTTTTTAATTCTTCACTATTATAAGCATTTCCGATGTTTGCAATTTTTCCTGTAGCAGCGCAATAGCCAGCAATACTTTTATCGTCAATCGGAACACGAATTTCACTTATCTCCTCACCAGTTTTAAACCGTGAAACTATCTCATGATTGGCCCTATCGACTACATAGATAGTTAATCGCTCTGCATCAAAAAGACTTAGGATGCTTTGCCTTAAGTTAATTAATATGTCGTCGATTCCATTAGAAGAATTTATTTTGTTTGTGATATCATTTAAACGCCTTGTGAATTGAAGCTCTCTCTTTAGGGCGTTAATATCAGAGGTTTTCTCTTTCGCACTTTCATCTATTACAAATTTTATTGCATTTGGTTCTTGAGTAAGCATAAGCAAAGCACCATAATTGACGTTAAGGGTATTAAAATCATCTTTAGATTAACGAAATAATCATTTTATCTATTTATGCCTTTACATATAAAATTTGCAAGATATAGGCCATATTTGTCAATTAGAAGTTTACAATTTATGGAATTTATTATAAATGTTTCTTTTAAATAGTAACTTTATCTGAAACAGTTTAGTCTTGTCAACAGGCAGAATTAATCATATTTTTGCCATAAACAATATATCTATTTAATCTAAAAATAAAGATTTATGCAATTTAGTAGTTACCCGTTTGATCTATATATTATTTGTTGTCCAGGCTTTTTTTATCAACGGTAATTATGTGACAAACACATACGCCTGGTTCTTATAATCAATCTAATAAATCGGCTTAAAAAACATTAACCTTTAGCATTAAACAATATAACCCTGCATTAATTTCTATAACATGTCCAATGGAGTAAAAATAAACAAGCATAACCCTCTTTTATTGGCATCTTCTTCCCCAAGACGTAAATCAATACTCAGACAGTTAGGCATCCCCTTTGTAGCAATGAGAAGCAGGTTCAAGGAGCCCATTTATAAAAATTTATCACCCGAGGAAGGAGCTTGTAAAGCGGCACTTAATAAGTCCAAGGCAGTTCATGAAATGAAAAAAAAGCAATGGGTACTTGGTGCAGATACTATAGTAGTGCTAAATGATGTAATATTTGGAAAGCCAAAAGATAAAGATGACTGTCGTAATGCGCTTAACATGTTGCAAGGAAAAACCCACCACACAATAACCGGCTTTTGCATACTTAATTATAAGGGTGAGATAGCACATTTAGAGTCAGTTGTGACAAAAGTTAAAATCAAAAAATTAAGGAGTGATGAAATAGAGAATTATATAAAAACAGGCGAACCTTTTGGAAAGGCTGGAAGCTATGCTATACAAGGCATTGGCGCCTTTATGATAGAATTCATTAACGGTTCTTACACAAATGTCGTTGGCCTGCCGGTCTTTGAAGTTACAAACGCCCTTGTTACATGCAGGGCAATTGATAGCTTCCCCTTTATAGAAGGCAATTCTTTTTGTTGATACCCCCTCGCAAACAGCGCCATATTATAATTTATTTT
Source organism: uncultured Desulfobacteraceae bacterium (assembly GCA_964393665.1). Taxonomy (GTDB): domain Bacteria; phylum Desulfobacterota; class DSM-4660; order Desulfatiglandales; family B25-G16; genus M55B121. The sequence goes on from CAYMVB010000248.1 coordinate 5,453, forward strand.
TATACACTTGCTATTAATGGGACACAGATCAGCACAGATTTACACAGATGTTTTTATCTCTTATTTTTTATCCGTGTACGTAGTCCGTGTGTATCCGTGTCCAATTATACCGCAGACTAACACGGAGTCCTTATACAAATTTGCCGGCACACCCCGTGCTCTGTGCGGTGGCTAATGGCGTATATTTTCTTAGCTATCTCAAAATCTTTACTATGCACCTGAAACCCCAAAGGCTCTAGCAACGCATAGAAGCAACAGCTATAAAAAGATTCAAACCATTTCATCTATTTACAAAAATTTCTTTGTCTTGCTATTTCAGAAAATATCACCCCTGAAGCTACTGACACATTTAGTGAATCGATTCGTCCAAAGCCCGGTATACTT
>CAYMVB010000249.1:0-2249 GCA_964393665.1 uncultured Desulfobacteraceae bacterium
AAATAGTACCTCACGTTATCTCTAAGGCCCTTTTTACTGCGTCGCTAACCCTACCGTTAAATTCTAAATAGGCTATACCTCTGTTTTTAAGTGTGTTCATCATCTTTAAACCAAAGGAGCCTGCCACTATGATAGCAACATTTTTTTGTGCAACGAAATTTGCCGCTGAATACCCAGCCCCTTTAAGCGCATTTTTATAAGGATTATCTATAGCCTCAATTAATTCCCCTTTTTTATTAAATATGAGGTAATAAGGGCTTTTCGCAGCCACATTGCTTACAGATGCCTCCACCGTTTGGCCAGTGGCCGCAATGGCAATTTTCGAATCCTCACTAAAGTCAGCACGAGCAGGTACCATTACTGGGTAATAAACTAAAATCATGAGAAAAATGATAACTATTCTTTTCATAGTAAATAACCTCCATATAGTGATAAAAAAATCAGGGGGCTTTGACCCCCTGATAATCATTCAAGAACTTAGCGGCAAACTGCCTTACTAGAATTACCCTTGAACCCTTTTTTTCCATGGAATTGAGATCCCATCCTTCCGAAATCAGGGCATATCTTACTCATTTTCAAGCGGTGCTCAGTCCTGGCCTGCCCTAATTGCGCCTTGAGGTCAGACAATTCCTTCTGCAGGGCCGAAGCCTTGCCAGAATCAGGGTCTTTTTTAGCTATTTCAGCATGTAGTTCAAGCCATTTTTGACGTATATCTCGCCTGAGATCTTGTGTTGAATTAAAAAATGACTTTCTTTCTTCATCTACCTTTTTAATATCCTCATCGCTGAGGTTTAAGTTCCTGGCCTGTCTTCCAGCCCATCCTTTATAATCGCCATTATAGCCTGATCCATCACATCCGTATCTGCCATAGCTCTGCTGGTTTTTACCATTATGGCCAGCCCAACCCTTGCCCTTTCCGGCAAAGGCGTTTGAGCCAATTCCCAGCAGGGAAACTATCGTTACAATAACCAATGCCTTACCAATATTTTTTATTATCATGTAGTATCTCCTTTTATAAAATTATGTTTTAGGTTTATAAAGCAATCTTGAAATCGCGATTTTAAGATATACATGAGCAAACCTTATGCCAACCAAAAGGAAATAAAAGTATATCAAACTTATCTCATTGAAATTGCAAAATAAATTAATTATAGTGAGCAATAGTATTCTGATTAAATAAATGAAATTGTGGATACTATGTATCCAGTAAAAATTAACGAACTGTATAAAAAATATCCACGTAGCTTAGCAAATAAAAATTATTTTCCTATTGTAAAAAAAATAGACCTGCTTATATGTAATTAAAAATACTATATGTGCTTACAATAGGTTTTATGGATTTATAAACCTCATTTTTTTATCATGTTAAGGTTTCGTACACCCTTAACCTGTTTAAAAGTAGCTCCCTCGGTTATAGAACGAATTGTTTTATCAGGATCAACTATCTTTGACCCTCCTATAACATTTATTCCATAATCAAACAGTACCGACGAAAGAGGACTCGTAGGCCCTACCATGACAATAAACTTACCCTTGCAGAGATCGAGTAATTTTTCTATAGTATGGTTTATAAATGCTGTTCCTGTAAGCCCAACAACATCAACATCTGGAAGGATCTCTTCCGAGGACTCTTCAGGAAAATCACCCTCCTGCGGATTTTGTTCAATTACAAATAATCTCCGAGCTATTTTCTTGAGCCTGGGGACCCATGGGAAATGACCCACTATTGCGATATCCTTATTTTCGCCTTTTTCCGCTAAGATATCAAAGGCATTTTTCTCGACACATGTATCCTCATCAATATCGATCAGTGAATTAATGGTCGCCATTCCAATGGATGCCTCAAGAAGGCCGTCCGATTTAGCGTATTGAATTAGTTCTTCCGCCCCCTTACCCCTGAGCATGCCCGGATCTCGAACTATTTTGTGAGATGGGTGCCCCTCATGAAGGGTAGAGGCAAGGCCGCAGTTTTTAGTAATAACGGCCGTCCAGAATACGCATGTGTATATCTCCTTCACAGTTATATCTGTTCTTACTGCAGAGATCAGATCATCTAAAATTTTCATAATAAACCCCTAGATAGCAGTGCCTAATCGAAAAATGTAAGCTTAGAACAAAATTACTACTCAATTGAAAAGTCAACTACTATCCCTAAAAGGGATAGCTTGAGGGTCAAAGGCACAGAGGCACAGAGGCACAGAGTTTTTGAGACGCATTATTTTTTCTTTGTGCCTGCCTGTGCGATGCAC
>CAYMVB010000250.1:0-8462 GCA_964393665.1 uncultured Desulfobacteraceae bacterium
CTTAAAGTTGGTGGACACAGACTTTTAGTTTCAATGTGGTTTGTGGGATTAAGCACCCAGCTAAAAGATGACATTCTACCAAAATTTTCACGTATTCTAAAAAACACGGCTCAAGAGATAAATGCCCATTTCGTGTAGATTATTCGGCAAACTGAGTAGAAAGCTTTCCGGCCTTTACTCTGCCGTCTTTATTTAAGATACGGATAAATTTTTACCAGAATATTCATCGCGAAAAAACATTACAATTTCGATCACAGACTAATCAGCGGGGGGTTTTTTGGCTAACAAATCTGTTATTGTAGTAGGAGGTGGCGTGGCTGGAATCCAGACATCACTGGATTTGGCAGGGATGGGTATTAAAGTATACCTCCTTGAAAAGGGGCCCTCTATAGGAGGCAGGATGGCCCAGCTAGATAAAACATTTCCAACTAATGATTGCTCTATGTGTATCTTATCACCTAAGATGATCGAGTGTTCCAATCATCCTAATATTGAACTTCTTACTTACTCAGAGCTTGAAGAAATTCAGGGGGAGGCAGGCAACTTCGAGGTAAAAATTAGAAAAAAGTCCAGCTTTATTAATGAGGGCATATGTGTTGGCTGTGGTGATTGTGCTGAAGTTTGCCCTGTTATGGTAGACGACAAATTCAATGCCGGCCTCAGTAAAAGAAAGGCAATATATAAAGAGTTTCAGCAGGCTGTTCCTGCAATTTATACGATAGAAAAAAGAGGCATAGCGCCATGTAAGGCTGCATGTCCAGCCCATATAAGTGTCCAGGGGTATGTGGCGCTTATATCACAGGGGAGGTTTAAGGAGGCATTAAATCTTATCAGACGTGATAATCCACTGCCCGCTATATGTGGAAGAGCTTGTCCGCATCCCTGTGAATCAAATTGTCAGAGAGGAGAGGTAGACGAACCAATAGCAATTAATGATTTGAAAAGGGTAGCATCAGACTACGAATACCAGTCAGGTGAGCGAGAACTCCCTCAGATGAAGGAAAAACGAAAAGAGAAGGTAGCTATTGTAGGCTCTGGCCCAGCAGGCCTTTCCGCTGCCTATTATCTTGCTATTGAGGGATATGCTGTTACTATTTATGAAGCGCTTCCCGTTGCAGGAGGCATGCTTACGGTTGGCATTCCCTCATACAGGCTTCCAAGAGATATCATTAAATATGAGATAGACTATATACTTGATACAGGCGTAGAACTGAAATTGAACAGCCCAATCGGAGAAAAATTATCCCTTAAGGGGCTTCATGATCAGGGTTACGACGCCGTATTTCTTGCTGTAGGGGCACATGATAGTGCAGATCTTAATATAGACGGTGAAAATTTTAAAGGCGTTTACAGCGCAATCGATTTTCTAAGGGATGTCAACCTTGGGAAAACGATTTCTGTTGGGAAGAGAGTGGCTGTTATAGGAGGCGGAAATGCTGCTATAGATGCAATTAGAACTGCCATAAGATTAGGCGCAAAGGATGCCCTTATCATCTATCGCAGGGGCAAAGAGGAGATGCCTGCAAATGAAGAAGAGATAGAGGAAGCAAAGGAAGAGGGAGTACAGTTTCATTTCCTGACTGCCCCTTCAAGGATAATGCGGGACAGCTCCGGACACTTAAATGCCTTGCAGCTCATAAAAATGGAACTTGGCGAGCCTGATGGAACTGGGAGAAGAAGGCCGGTGCCCATAGAGGGGTCAGAATATACTACTGAAATTGATACGGTTATTAGTGCCATTGGTCAGAAGGTTAGATCCGATTTCTTAACTGATGATCTAGAGCTCGAGTTAAATAAGAACGGCACCGTTAAGGTAGACAGTTTAACGTACCAGACAAGTATACCCTGGCTATTTTGCGGGGGAGACGCTGTTTCGGGGCCGGCTATTATTATAGAGGCTGTGGCGGCTGGCAAAGAAGCAGCCATATCAATAAACCGATTTATTAAGGGAGAAAGCCTTTCCGAAGGCCGAGGATATATGCCTGAGGTTGCAATACCTGATAAGACAAACATCCAGAAAAAACAGCGCAAAAGACCAAAGCGTATAGACCCCGTAAAAAGAATTGATAATTTTGATGAGGTTAATCTTGCTTTACCCCCCGAAGAGGCACAGGAGGAGGCAAAGAGATGTTTAAACTGTGGCGTCTGCTCTGAATGCTATAGATGTGTGGATGCATGTCAGGCAGGCGCAATAAACCATGAAATGCGTGATTCGATTATTCAATTGAACGTAGGTGCCCTCGTAATGGCTACCGGATTTGACCTTTATGATGTAGCGCCCCTTGTTGAATATGGCTGGGGAACCATAAAAAATGTTATTACCGCGATGGAATTTGAGAGAATGATTAGTGCATCCGGACCAACGGGGGGTGTGTTAAAAAGGCCATCAGATGGAAAACACCCTCAAAGGCTTGCCTTTATACAATGCGTAGGATCACGCGATATTAGACATAAAAGGTACTGCTCTGCAGTTTGTTGTATGCATTCCACAAAAGAGGCTACCCTGGCAAACGAGCACTATTCAGATATAAAATCAACAATATTCTATATAGACCTCAGGGCAGTTGGAAAGGGTTTTCAGGAATATGTTAGAAGAGCCATAGAAGAGTACTCAGTTGAATATATAAGGGCACGACCTGGTAGGATAACGGAAAACATGGAGAATCAAAACCCAATTATATCATACGAAGATACAATCGCTAGGGAGCTAGTAGAGACGGAATTTGATATGGTCATACTTGCCCAGGCCCTTATACCAAATGAGGGTAACCTCGAGCTAGCCAGGAAATTAAATATAAAGCTTGACGAGTTTGGGTTTGTGGAAACACCGGAAAAACTTACCAATCCAGCTGGGACAAGCAGGAATGGTGTCTTTGCCTGCGGATTCTGTCAGGCCCCGATGGATGTGCCCGACTCGGTTATTCATGCTTCGGCGGCTGCCTCTAAAGTAGCTGAAATATTGAGAAATTCTTCATAAGGAAAAGCAATGTCATTAAGGATTGGCGTCTTTGTCTGTCACTGTGGAACAAATATAGGTGGCGTAGTGGACGTTGAAAAGGTTGCAGAGTATGCAAAGGGGCTGCCTAATGTAGCATGGGCAGAGAGGAATCTTTATACCTGTTCGGAAAATGGGTTATCCTCTATACGGGAAAAAGTTTTGGAGCATAACCTTAACAGGGTAGTAGTCGCCTCTTGTACCCCTCGCACACACGAACCTCTTTTCAGGGCAAATTGCGAAAAGGCAGGCCTTAATAAATATCTTTTTGAGTTTGTTAACATCAGGGAACAGTGTTCATGGATACATAAAAATACGCCTGAAGGGGCAACATTAAAGGCCAAAGACCTTGTGAGGATGGGCGTAAGTAAGGCAAGGCATCTGGAAGAGGTAATAGATCAGTATACGGACGTTATACCTTCATGCCTTGTTTTAGGTGCTGGCATTTCAGGACTTTCTGCAACATTGAGTCTCGCCGATCAAGGCTTTGATGTTCAATTAGTTGAGAGGAAAAACCAGTTGGGGGGTCTTTTAAGAGGGATAGACAGACTGTTCCCTACAAACCAGCCATCTAAAGAAATATTGGACCCCCTAGTAAATTCTGTATTGAATCATAAAAGAATCAATGTGCACCTGAATACCGAGCTGGTTAATGTACAGGGCTTTATAGGAAACTTCACCGCTACTATAAAAAATGACGAGGATAGTGAGGAGCTAAGAGTGGGCACTATAATTGTAGCCACCGGTGGGAATGAACTGAAGCCAAACGGATTTTTTAATTATGGCCAGCTTAATAATGTCATGACTCAGCTTGAATTTGAGCAACATTTTAAGTCTGATTACACTGGCTTTAACAATGTTGTAATGATTAATTGTGTAGGGGTAAGAAATGATGAAAGGACCTATTGTGGAAGGTTCTGCTGTATAACAGCCCTTAAAAATGCAATATTACTCAAAGAGGCAAATCCCCAATCTCACATAACTATTCTTCATAGAGACATTATGGCAACTGGAAATATATACGAGGATTATTACAGGAAGGCCTTGTCAATTGGGGTAAGATTTATAAGATATGATATTGAGAAACCCCCAATCATTGCCGGTTCTGATGGTAAGGCTGATAACGTGAAAGTATATCATGGGCTTACTGGCGGGGATATAGATATTAAGACTGATTTAGTCCTCTTGACAACACCAATTGTCCCAGGAGATGACAGTGAAAGATTGTCAAAGATGATGAAACTCCCGTTGGGGGGGGACGGATTTTTTCTTGAGGCCCATCAGAAACTTCGGCCTGTTGAGTTTCCTACTGACGGAATATTTACTGCAGGTTGCGCCCGTTACCCCTCTGAGATGGCAGAATGCACTACGCAAGGCCTTGCCGCTGCAGCTAAAGCAGGTGTACCGATGGCTCAAGGGAGCGTTTTAGCCGAGCCTCTTATAGCAGTTGTCGATAGCGAAAGATGTTCAAGCTGCGGCAGGTGCATAGATATCTGTCCCTTTGGGGCAGCTAGCTGGAAAGATAATCGAGGCGCAGCAGTAGCGTATATAAACCCTGCTGAATGCAAGGGGTGCGGTCTTTGCTCTGCATCATGTCTAAGTAGCGCTATTCATGTAAAGGGATTTTCCGATGAAGGGATCATGGATGCTATAAGCGCAGTGAAAGAGTATGTTAAGATATGAGCAAGATGGAAGATATCGGCACTAAAGTAAATTTACTCATAGAGAAAAACAACCTGGAGTATTGTCTTGAATGTGGCAAATGCTCAGCCGTATGCCCAATGCCTAAAGTTTATGGCAGATACGCCTATGAAAGTTTTCCAAGGGGCATCATTGAAAGCCTTTTATTAAATCCACAGGATATTGGAAAGGATACATTTTGGGATTGTTTAACCTGTCAGGAATGTACCTCTTACTGCCCGGCAGGTGTAACATTTCAGAATTTTATGACTGAATTCAGGGAACTTATCCTGGATAAAGGTTATAAGGAAAATGCCTTTTTTTGCCCTGTATGTGGCACCTATATTATGCCTAAGCGGGAATTTGAATATATTCGGAAAACGCTTGGTGATGAAAAGGCAAATGAATATCTGATGTCCTGCCATAGATGCAAAAAAATGGACTATGCCGAGAAACTTCATAGAAATAACCCAAAAACAAAAAAATGGGAAAATCTGGTTTAATTGCATAATACGTAATACAAAATGCCTTAAGGGTAATAATCAAAGAATTGGGAAATAATTCCTACTTTAAGTTTCTAAACCAAGACATATAAAATTTTGCCTGAGTTATTAAAAGAAAGGAGGATCTTATGGCAATTGAAAAACAAGAGCTTTCAGGTGCGGAAAGCCTGGCAAAAACGAGAACCTACGGCAAGTTCAGATGTCATAACCCAAGCTGTATGGCAAGGATTACCGTAGAGCCAGGGGCCACTACATGTAAATGTCCAAAGTGCGGACTTGAATACAGGGTGGCATGGGTTCGTCCTGATTTTCCTCGAATAAGGGGACCGGTCTGGGACGTAAATAAAAGAATAGCAGAAGAGGCTGTAGCGGCAAGGAAGTTGAAGCAGAAAGGGGGAAAATGATATGGCGTTAAATAGAAAGATAGCGTACATTGATCTTTCGACAGGAAAGATTGAAACAAAGCCGATACCACTAAAAGTTAGAAAGCTATTTATAGGTGGCAGAGGTCTAGATGCCTATTTATTGTATAATCATACGGAAAAGGGAGTTGATCCCCTGGGACCAAAAAATACACTCATGGTGAGCGCAGGTCTCCTTGGTGGAACACTAGCCTCTGCAAGCTCCAGAACTCATATTATGGCAAAATCTCCCCTTACTGAATTGCTTGGCAGTGCAAATATGGGCGGTTTTTTCGGACCCGAGCTCAGGTGGGCAGGCTTTGACCATTTAGTCATAAAGGGAAAAGCAGAAAAGCCTATTTATTTATGGATCCATAATGGTGAGATAGAGATTAGGGATGCTGGCTACCTTTCGGGAATGACTACTACTGAAACACAATGGGCGATACGAAGAGAGCTTGACGACGACGACATTAAATGCGCGGTGATAGGACCGGCTGGTGAAAAACTGGTGCGATACGCAAATGTTATGACGGGCATAAAAGATTCTGCGGGCAGAAGTGGCATGGGAGCTGTTTTTGGTTCCAAAAACCTCAAGGCTATAGCCGTCCGAGGGACAATGGACATAAAGATTGCCTACCCTAAGGATGCCCTGGATTATAATAAGCGTTTTATTACACAGATTGTGAGTGCAAAGGTAAATCAAACCCAGGGAACTCTTGGAACACCTTTTATATGGGGTGCTACGAATTCCTGGGGTGGAATACGTACAAGAAACTTTCAATATAATCAGTGTGAATATGCAGATGATATTGAGCCGGAAAGGTTTGATGAAATCGCAGAAGAGACTATGGGTCACTACCACATGGCTGGGTGCTTTGGCTGTCAGGTTCATTGCAGGGCAAAGTACAGAATTCCATCAGGCCCTTATGCAGGAAAATATGATGAGGGCCCGGAATATACCTCCCAGGGAGCCTTCGGTGGAGAGCCTGACTGCAAAAACGCAGAGACAGTCTTAACAGGCAACCATTTAGTAGATCAATGGGGCGTAGATAACCTTGAAATTGGAAGCATTATATCCTGGGCTATGGAACTCTATGAGCTAGGAATCATTACAGACAAGGAAACGGATGGCCTTAATTTAAGTTTTGGCAATGACGAGGCCCTGCTTGAGATGATTCGCCGTATCTGCTTTAGGGATGGTTGGTTAGGTGATATTCTGGCTGAGGGTGGAATACGAGCCTCTGATAAGATAGGGAAGGACTCATTTCAATATCTTATCCAGGTAAAGGGTATGAGCAACCTGCACTCTGATGAGAGGGCAACGCCAGCATTAGCCCTTGGCATAGCCACAGGTTCAAGAGGTTCCGACCATCTAAGGAGCAGGCCGGCAATTGACCTTTACCATCTTCCTGAAGAGGTGCTCAGGAAGGTATACAGTAATCCTGTTCAATATGATGGCCCCCTGAGCTCTGAGCATACCTCATACGTTGGCAAGGCCTGGGAGGTTTTCTGGCAGGAACTTTGTTACATGGGTGTAGATTGTCTTGGCATCTGCAAGTATCACACTACATTCCTCGGGGCTACGCTCCCAAACTTTGAGGACTGGAGTAAGGTCATTTATTACAACACAGGCATGGAGTTTTCTCCAAAGGATATATGGGATGTCGCAGAAAGGACCTATAACATAGAGAGGCTGTTTAATATCAGAGAAGGTTTGACAAGAGATGACCTTAGAAAGGGTGATACGCTGAATCACCGGTATTTTGACGAGCCTTGCCTCAGGGGTGCACCAGATGTCATTGGCGCGAAAATTGACAGAAAGAAATTTAAAAAAATGATAGACGAATATTACGAACATCATGGCTGGGATGAAAATGGCATACCCAGACCTGAAACACTCAAGAGGCTGGAGCTGGATAAAGAGCCATCCGGATTGATTTAATCTATATAATAGGAGTAAATAAATGGCTAAAGTTCTTATGATAAATTACGAAAAATGCACTGGCTGCAGGCTTTGCGAGCTTGTGTGCTCGGTTATGCACGAAGGCGTATCTAACCCCTCCAGAGGCCGTATAAAAATAATGAAGTGGGAATCCGAGGGCCTTTATATTCCCATGTCTTGTCAGCAGTGCGAGGATGCACCGTGTATGAATGTTTGCCCAGTAAAGGCGATCTCACGGGATGAAAAATTAAATAGAGTTATGGTTGATTATAATATATGTATAGGATGCCGCATGTGTGTTACGGCCTGTCCTTTTGGAGCTATGAGCTTTGATTCTATTGGTAAAAAGGTGATAAAATGTGACCTATGCGATGGAGACCCTCAGTGTGTAAGGTTTTGTGAGGCAGGTGCCTTGGAGTATGTTGACGCAGATAGGGTGAGTGTATTTAAAAAGAAGGATGCAGCCCAAAAATTGTCTGTGGCGCAAAAAGAGGCTGCGGTTTTACAGGCGCACATGTTCTCCTGAGTTTTTTGACCTTATGGAGGCCTTCGACTCTACATCTAAGGCCTCCATTTTAATTTAGCCTGAAGTTTTTTATCACCCTCCTATGGAACACATCTTTCTATGCACCATTTGATGTCCCACCATATTCAGGTGGTGAGATTTCGGCTTTATACTTACTGCATATTGAAAAACTTTTATTAATTCTTCATCAAGGCAGCCTTTCCTTAATGGTTCCCTGATGTCAGCCTCTATATTTGATAGAAGACATGGCAAAATTTTACCATCTGCGGTAAGCCTCAACCTGTTACACGTGCTACAAAAAGAGTTACTTATTGCGCTTATGAAACCTATCTCTCCCTCGCCTTCGTGGAAGTGGTATCTTTTCGCAGGCCCGTCATATCTTCCTTGCAAAACTGGCGACATAGGTCCAAGG
>CAYMVB010000251.1:0-12613 GCA_964393665.1 uncultured Desulfobacteraceae bacterium
ACTTGTTGCCACAAAGCTATGAAATGATCAAAGATAAAGAAAATATCGCTGTCATTAAGGCAGGGTCAAATTCGATCAGGATGCTGATCGCTGAAAAATTTGATTCTTGCTCTTATTTTAGGGAGTTGTATAGAAAAAGTGCCATAACCAGAATTAGTGAGGCTTTTAATGCCGGCACACGCGAAACACTTAAACCGTTGCCTGTTGAAAGAAGTGTTAGGGTCCTTGGTGAATTTTTTGATATAGCCAAAACATTTGGTGCGGTTAATCCCTTCATTGTTGCTACTGGTGTTATAAGGCAGGCACTGAATAGAGGTGATTTTGTTTCCCTTGTTTCAAGGAGATTTGGTAAAGATATACGAATAATTTCCGGTGAAGAAGAAGCCTATTTTACCTGTAAAGGTGTACTATCATCATTAAATCGAGATAGTACACCTCTAAGGGTATAGAAAGAGGCAGAGAAGATACAATATTAGCTGGAATGGCAATAGTAGTAAAAATAATGGAATATTTTGTCAAAAATGAAATGGCAGTAAGCTATTCAGATATATTGGAAGGTATGCTTATAAAGCAATGTGAAGGAGAAAAAAATGAATGAAAAAACTATAAAAGAGGCCTTAACCTTTAATGATTTACTTTTGGAGCCACGAGATTCGTCAATATTGCCTATAGATGTAGATGTAAAAACATTTTTATCAAGAAATATTCCTCTGAATATCCCTATTGTCAGCGCAGCAATGGATACAGTTACAGAGGCTAATTTAGCAATAGCGTTGGCAAGGCAAGGTGGATTGGGTTTTATCCATAAAAATATGAGTGTAGACAGGCAGGTATTAGAGGTCGAGAAGGTAAAAAAATCCGAGAGCGGCATGATTGTTGACCCTATTACTATTGGGCCGGAAAAGAGAATCTATGAGGTTCTCGCTATTATGAAAAAGTACAAGATTTCAGGCGTTCCAGTGGTGAGTGGAGATAATTTAGTAGGTATTATAACCAACAGAGACTTAAGGTTTGAGACAAATCTTGATAAAAAGGTTAGTGAGGTAATGACTAAAGATAATCTAGCCACAGTGCCGGTAGGTACCACATTGGAAGACTCTAAAAGTATACTGCATAAAAGAAAGATCGAAAAATTACTGGTTGTTGATGACAGGGGAAAATTGCAGGGGCTAATCACTATTAAGGATATTGAGAAGATAATAAAATATCCACATTCATGTAAAGATAAACTGGGCAGGTTGAGAGTTGGGGCAGCAGTTGGAGTTGGTCCAGATCGAGAAGAAAGAGTCGAAAGACTTATTTCAGCAAGTACAGATATATTGGTTGTAGACGCTGCGCATGGACACTCTTCCGGCGTAATTAATGCTATAAAAGATATAAAAACTAATTACCCTGAGATTGAATTAATGGCAGGCAATGTAGCCACAGCAGAAGGTACGAAAGCGCTTATAGATGCAGGTGTTGATGCAGTAAAGGTCGGGATAGGGCCCGGTTCCATATGCACTACAAGGATAATTGCAGGGGTAGGTGTACCACAGATGACAGCTATTATTGAATGCGCGATTGAGGCCGGTAAGGCTAATGTTCCTATTATTGCTGACGGGGGAATTCGGTATTCTGGTGATATAACCAAGGCCCTTGCCGGGGGCGCCTCATCTATCATGGCTGGCAGTCTATTTGCTGGAACTGAAGAGAGCCCGGGCGAGACTGAACTTTTTCAGGGCAGGACATATAAGGTTTATAGAGGCATGGGTTCTGTAGAGGCTATGACGGCAGGCAGTAAGGATCGGTATTTTCAGGAAACAATTGAGGGTGAATCAAAGCTTGTACCAGAGGGAATAGTAGGCAGGGTACCGTATAGGGGTCCAGTGTCGGACACGATATTCCAGCTTATAGGTGGGTTGAGGGCCGGCATGGGTTACTTGGGAGCACATAGTATAGCAGAGCTTAAAGAGAAGGCGCGATTCTTGAAAATTACGGCTGCAGGTCTCAGGGAAGGACATGTCCATGATGTAATTATAACGAAAGAGGCCTCTAACTATCAATTGGAATAAATTGTTTGATACGTTTGATGCTATTCGAATTGAAAAAACTATGTATTAATTTATTATTCTTCTCAAGGAGTTATTATGGAATTGAATACAATGGAAAAAGCTGATAGGTTTATGTTTAAAACATATAAGCGTTTTCCAATTACCCTCGTTAAGGGAGATGGTTGCATAGTATGGGATGAAGAAGGCAAAGAATACCTTGACTTTATTGGCGGAATAGCTGTCTGTGCATTGGGGCATAGCTCGCCAATCGTTAGTGAGGCCATTTATGAGCAATCAAAGAAACTTGTTCATGTCTCAAATCTATTCTACACCCAACCACAGACAGACCTTGCCGGTATATTGACAGAAAATTCTTTTGCAGATAGGGTGTTTTTTTGTAACAGTGGGGCAGAGGCTAATGAGGCTGCAATAAAATTAGCACGGCGATATTCAAGGGAACAATTTGGGCCTGGAAGAAATGTTATAGTAACAATGGATAACTCATTCCATGGCCGTACGATGGCAACGCTCTCTGCTACTGGCCAGGAAAGGATTAGAGAGGGATATGACCCAATACTCGAGGGGTTTACGTATGTACCGTTTAATTCCCTTGGCGATTTAGAATCTGTATTAGATGAGTCTGTTTGTGCTGTAATGGTAGAACCTATCCAGGGAGAAGGGGGGGTTGTCGTACCAGATGATGATTACCTCAAAGGCCTAAGGGATATTTGCTCAACGCGTGATATTCTTTTGATCTTTGATGAAATACAGGCTGGAATGGGTAGGACTGGTAGGCTATTCGCTTATGAGCATTTTGGGTTAACTCCTGATATCATAACCCTTGCAAAGGCGTTGGGAAATGGACTGCCAATCGGGGCAATGATGGCGACGGAAGAATTAAAAGATGCCTTTGGCCCAGGTAGTCATGCCACCACATTTGGGGGCTCACCCTTGATTACCGCATCTGCCCTGGCAGTTGTAAAAAGCCTTATACATGATGGATGGATTGAAAATGCGAGAGTCATTGGGGAGTATTTTAAAGATGGCCTCATAAGGCTTCAGAAGAGACATCGTATAATTAAAGAAGTAAGGGGACTTGGCCTTATAATCGGTTTACTTTTGGATAGAGCAGGACAAGATATTGTAGATGCATGTGCTAAAAGGGGATTTTTGATAAACTGCATTCAAGACAAGATTCTCAGATTTGTACCGCCCCTCATAATAGGAAAGGATGAGGTTGACTCATTAATTGAATGTTTGGATGATGTATTTAATGAATTGTAGGTTCTGGAGCTCATAAGGTTCACATTGGATGTGGACATTTTTGATTCTTATTATCGTTTGAACGTACTAATTTTATAGAGAGTTGACAAAAAAGTATTTTAAAACATGGAGTTATTGAGATGGACCAAAAAATAGAGAAAATAGTGCTGGCTTATTCTGGTGGGCTGGATACATCAGTCATACCTTTATGGCTTAAGGAAAGGTATGGATGTAGTGTCATTGCCTATGCAGGTGATCTTGGACAGGAGGATGATGCAGATTTACTAAAACAAAGAGGGCTTGCAGCAGGAGCTGACGAGGTCATTGTTGAAGATCTCAGGGAGGAGTTTGTTGCAGAATATGTTTGGCCTGCCTTAAGGGCAAACGCAATCTATGAAAACACGTACCTCTTGGGGACATCCCTTGCAAGGCCGCTTATAGCAAAACATCAGGTTTCCTTAGCAAAAAACAGGAAGGCAGATGCAGTCAGTCATGGAGCAACCGGTAAGGGAAATGATCAGGTAAGGTTTGAGCTTGCATACATGGCGCTGGACCCGATGCTAAAAATCATATCGCCGTGGAAATCATGGGAGTTTAAGGGAAGAGAGGATTTAATAAAATATGCAAAGGAAAAGGGTATCCCCGTGCCCGTTACAAAGGAAAAACCATATAGCAGCGACAGAAATCTTCTGCACATTAGTTTTGAGGGGGGTATATTAGAGGATCCTTGGCAAGAACCGCTGGATGATATGTTTGTTATGTCTGTATCCCCCCAGGACGCACCGGATACGGTTACGTATCTGGAAATAGACTTTGAAAAGGGCAACCCTATAGCTATTGACGGCAAGAGGCTTTCACCCGCAAATCTTCTTAAAAGATTGAACGAGGTGGGGGGAAAGAACGGAATAGGCCGTGTAGATATGGTGGAGAATAGGTATGTTGGCATGAAATCGAGGGGCATATATGAAACACCTGGCGGCACAATTTTGAGGATTGCCCATATTGCAATGGAATCAATAACCTTGGACAGAGAGGTTATGCACATCCGTGATAGTCTTACCCCGAAGTATTCTGAGATGATTTACTATGGGTATTGGTTTGCACCTGAAAGAGAGATGATGCAAACCCTCATTGATGAGGCCCAAAGAAATGTTACCGGCACGGTTCGGCTTAAGATATATAAAGGGAATTGCACTGTTGTAGGTAGAAAATCAGATTTAAGCCTTTATAATGATGAATTTGTAACATTCGAGGAAGATGAAGTTTACAATCAAGAGGATGCAGGAGGATTTATAAGACTGAGCGGATTACGATTGAAAATAGCTAATCTTATGAGCCGGAGAAGATAGCATGAAAGAAAAGCTATGGGGAGGACGTTTTAAATCGTTTACAGATAAGAATGTTGACGAATTTAATGCATCCATAGGTTTCGACAAACGATTATGGAGGGAGGATATAGAGGGAAGTTTAGGATACTGCAAGGCTCTTGGTAAGGCTGGCATTATCAGTGAGGATAAAGTAGAGGTTATTTCAGATGCACTGATGGAAATCTATCGTGAAATTGAGAAGGGCGATTTTTCATTTGATGAAAGCATGGAGGATATCCATACGCATATTGAAAAGGCCTTAATTGACAAGGTTGGTGATATAGGCGAGACTATTCACACAGGGAGAAGCAGGAATGATCAAGTAGCCCTGGATACCAGACTTTTTTTAAGGGCTTCTATCATGGAAATTGACCGTATTGCAAGGGAATTTCAATTATCATTAGTAGAGGTTGCTGAGACGCACCTTGATTGGATTATACCAGGTTATACGCATCTTCAAAGGGCTCAACCAGTCTTGCTATCCCATCATTTGCTTGCCTATTATGAGATGTTAAAAAGGGATAGGCAAAGATACGAAGAGGTTCTGCAAAGAACAAATATCCTTCCTTTGGGAAGCGCTGCGTTGGCTGGAACTACATTTGGTCTTGATAGAGAATTCCTGTCCAAAGAACTCAAGATGCATGGTATTACCTCTAATAGCATGGATGCTGTATCAGACAGAGATTTTGTAGCAGAGTTTATATTTACATCTGCGCTTTTAATGATGCATCTTTCTCGTCTCTGCGAGGAGCTCATCTTATGGTCTACAGAGGAATTTAACTTTATCGAGATATCGGATTCATTTGCGACCGGCAGTAGCATTATGCCACAAAAAAAGAACCCGGATATACCTGAGTTGATAAGGGGAAAAACGGGGAGGATTTACGGTAATTTAATTTCTGTTCTTACAATGATGAAAGGAATACCCCTTACGTATAACAAGGATATGCAGGAAGACAAAGAGCCCATATTTGATACAGTTGATACGGTGAAAAATTCCCTTGGAATTTTCACACTGCTCTTAAAAGAGATAAAATTTAAGAGAAATAACTTTTATGGTGCGGTTGAGAAAGGATATCTTGTTGCAACTGACTGTGCAGATTACCTTGTAAGAAAGGGAATGACATTTAGAAAGGCCCATTATGTTGTAGGAGATATAATTTTGGCAGCTCAAAAAAAAGGTATTGAGCTGAATGATATGAGTCTCGATGAAATGAAAGGGTTTAGCGCTCTTATTGAAGATGATATTTATGAGGCCCTGAAACCTCTTTCGTGCATTAATAATAGAAACATTCCTGGGGGTACAGGGATAGAAATGGTTAAGGCCGCATTACATAATGCAAAGGAAGATTTAAAATTATGAAGAGAAAGGTGTTATTATATCTTTTGCTGTTTATTTTTACCCTCTTCATTTTCATGGGTTGTGGAAAGAAGGGGCCGCCTCAATCCCCAAGGGGAATTTCAGCATTTTATTTTATGCTGCTTTGTTAATGGCGAAAGAGGTGTTTCTTTTTTTCACACATATTGATTTTAATGGCCTTTGAGGATTAACTTTATAAAGGCATGTTAGGTGATGAAATAATGTAGCTGTCGATAATTTTTTTATAGAACAAAGCTATTTGTTATCTATAAAAAATCGAATACATACTAAAGATTTTAGAGAATAGTAATGGTTAACGTTTCAAAAAAATTTCGAAACTTCTACTACATGTGGTAAACAAGTTTCGCTATTATTTGAAAAGTAGAGAATTATAATCCAATAATAAACTGAAAGGAGAACAGACCTATGAAAGGTATACCTGATATAGGTAATTTAATGAAAAAGGCGCAGCAACTCCAAGAAAAGATGGTCAAAATGCAAGAGGAGCTAAGCGAGAGGACTGTGGAGGCATCTGCAGGAGGCGGGATGGTTAATGTGGTCGCAAACGGGAAGCAGGAGATTGTATCGATAAAGATTGATCCGGAGGTAGTAAATCAAGATGATATCGAAATGCTGGAAGACCTGATCTTAGCATCCATTAATGAGGCGCTTGCTCAAGCAAAGGAAATGGTTGGAACAGAAATGAATAAGATAACGGGAGGGGTAAAAATACCGGGGATGGTGTAAGAATATAAAATAGCATCATTATGACGGTAGAAAATTATGGAAATTTATCCGGCATCACTTGGAAAACTAATTGACGAATTAAGCAAATTACCTGGAATTGGTAGAAAATCAGCAGAGAGATTATCTCTTCATATCCTCCGAAGCCCTAAAGCATTTGCGCAGAATCTGGCCAATAGCCTGTTAGAGGTGAAGGAAAAAATTCATTTTTGCTCTATTTGTTTTACTATAACTGATATTGATCCTTGCCCTATATGCTCTGATAAAAGAAGGGAAAATGGTATTCTCTGTGTTGTTGAAGGACCCGGAGATCAACTGGCAATAGAGAGATCCGGATCATATAAAGGGAGATATCATGTTTTGCAGGGTGTTCTGTCACCTTTGGATGGCATCGGTGTTGAGGACATCCGTATAGCGGAATTAATGTCACGACTGCAAAGGGAAAACATAAAAGAGGTTATACTTGCACTTAATCCAACCGTGGAAGGAGAGACTACAGCATCTTACCTTTCTGAGATATTAAGCAAGAAAGGTTTGGTTACTAGTAGGATAGCGTTAGGAATTCCACTTGGTGGTGATATTAAATATATAGATGATATGACGATAAAAACAGCCATAAACAATCGATCTCCTATGTCTTCATGATTTCAAAATCTGCAATTAAAAGGCTCATTCAGATACTTGGTGAGGAACATATTCTTACAAATAAAGATGATATGTTTCTATATTGCCATGATGCAACCCACAATATGTTTTCCCCGGAAGTGGTGATTTTCCCGGGAACTGCCATTGAAATTTCCAAAATTATGCAGCTTGCCAACAAGGAACTAATTCCCGTTGTACCAAGAGGTGCAGGAAGCGGAATGAGTGGAGGCGCTCTTGCAATTAAAGGTGGCCTGGTAATGTCAATGGATAGGTTGAACAAGATACTTTTGATAGATGAAAAGAATTTGATTGCAAGGGTTGAACCCGGTGTAATAACCGGACATTTACAGGAAGAGGTAGAAAAAATCGGACTATTTTATCCACCCGACCCTGCAAGCCTTAATGTCTCTACTATCGGTGGAAACGTTGCTGAATGCGCCGGTGGACCGAGGGCAGTAAAGTATGGGGTTACAAGGGATTATATCCTTGGTTTGAAGGCTGTACTTCCTAATGGTGAAATTGTGGGTATTGGTGTAGAGACGGCAAAAGGGGTTGTAGGCTATGATCTTACCCGCCTGATTGTCGGTTCAGAGGGGACACTGGCCATAATAACCGAAATAACCTTAAGGCTTATACCAAGACCTGAGAAAAAGAGAACGATTTTGGTCATTTTCCCTGATATTTTTTCTGCTGCACAGGGTGTATCAAACATAATCAGAGAAAAGATTGTTCCAACTACCATAGAATTTATGGATAGCCTATCAGTGCAGTTAGTCAGGCAAGAATTGAATTTTGATCTTCCAAAGGGGAATATAGCATTGCTCTTGATTGAGCTCGATGGTGATCAATGGCAGATTGATACCTATTCAGACAGGGTGTCGGCTATATGCAGAGACACAGGGAGCATGGATATTCATGTTGCATGTGATGATAAGGAGGCGGAAAAACTTTGGATGGTAAGGAGAGGGATATCCCCGGCGCTTCTATCATTAAAACCGGACAAAATTAACCAAGATGTAGTTGTGCCGAGAAGCCGCCTGGCAGAGTTTGTTATGGCACTCTCAGAAATAGGCCGCACATACGATTTGATGATACCATCCTTTGGGCACGCGGGTGACGGGAATATACACGTAAATATAATGCTGGATAGGGACAATAAGGATGAGGAAAAACGGGCGGAAAAAGCATTAAACGAGTTGTTTGGGCTCGTTATTGATTTTAGAGGCACAATCTCCGGAGAACACGGTATTGGCATTAGCAAGAAGCCATTTATAGGAATGGAAATTTCTGAATCTGTTTTAATGCTGATGAGGGGAATAAAGAAGGTCTTTGATCCTAACAACATTCTTAACCCAGGGAAGATTTTTGATGATATTTGATCTCATTTATTTCTAACCAATATCTCCTTATTTGGCTTGAGATTTCAGAAAAGGTCATATGTTATTTACGTAATGAAGTCATTCAAGGCATGAGGCCATAAGCCTTTAGCTTTTTGTGCAGGGTTCTCCTCGTTATTCCAAGAAGTCTTGCCGCCTTACTTTTATTACCATGAGTTACGTTAAGGGTCTTTACTATGGTTTTCCTTTCAACTTCATCAAGTGAGGTATTGGAATCGGTATCCACCTGATGGGAAAGAGTGGAATCTACCGGGGTCCCATTGGAAATTATAGGTAATGCATCTAAATCAATATAATCTGCCGTTGAAAGGACTACACCTCTTTCAACAGCATTCATAAGCTCCCTGACATTTCCAGGCCAATCATATTTTATGAATCTGTCCATTGCCTGGGGTGTAAATCCCTTTATTTTTTTATGATTTGCATGAGAAAACTTTTTTAAAAAATGCTGTGCGAGGAGAGGTATGTCCTCTTTTCTGTCTGTCAAAGGTGGCATATTCAAGGTAACAACATTAAGTCGGTAATATAAATCCTTGCGGAATCTACCGGAGGAGATTTCTTCCAGGAGATCCTTGTTTGTTGCAGCTATAACCCTTACATCAATGGGTATAACCTCTTCACCGCCAACGCGCGTAATCTCTCTTTCCTGGAGTACCCGAAGCAATTTAACCTGCATGGAAAGAGACATTTCACTTATTTCGTCCAAAAAAATGCTTCCCCTATGGGCCTGCTGAAAAAAACCGTCCTTTTTTTTGTAAGCCCCCGTAAATGCGCCTTTTTCATGACCGAACAGCTCTGACTCAAGCAAGGTTTCTGTTATGGCGGCACAATTAACCTTTATAAATGGCCCTTCTTTTTTTGTGCTGTTGTAATGAATAGCCCCTGCTATCATCTCTTTGCCTGTCCCCGATTCACCCGTTATTAAAATATTGGCCTCAGAGGGTGCTACCTGAGCAACAGTTTCCATTAGTTTAATCATGACAGGGCTTCTTCCGATGATATTTCGCCTATCGAAACGATCGCCCAAACTTTGTTTTAGAAGAATATTTTCATCTCGTAATTTCTTATGGTCCATTGCCCTGTCTATACTTAGCCGTAATTCATTAAAATCAAGTGGTTTGATAAGGTAATCATAAGCGCCGTTTTTTAATGCCTCTACGGCAGTTTCTACGGATGAATAAGCGGTCATCATAATCACTGGTATAGATGGGTTAAATGATTTAATTTCAATCAGTGCCTGAATCCCTGACACCTTAATCATGCGTATATCCATCAAGATTAAATCGAATGGTTGTTCATGTATTATAGTAATTGCCTCTGAGCCATCTTTAGCCTCTGATATTTCATAACCCCAGCCTTTAAGGAGGCTATGTAGCATGATTCTATGCGCCGGATCATCATCTACAACTAATATGCTATATTTTTCCTTCATGATTTAAGATCTCTGTGAGATGCCACGAATTACATGGTCGTTTTAGACATAATTACTGACAGGCAAAAAAATTGTCACGGTAGTTCCAGCACCTCTTTCACTTTCTACCCGTATCTCGCCTTTATGAGACTCTATAATTTTATGCACTATGGCGAGACCAAGGCCGGTACCCGACTGTTTCGTGGTAAAATATGGGTCAAATATATGAGTTAAGTCTTCTTTAATAATTCCCTTACCTGTATCTGATATTTCTACCTTTGCCATATTATTTTTTTTATCCTCTGTAAGCCTCACATAGAGGGTTCCGTTGTTCTCCATTGCCTCTATGGCATTCAAATAGATATTAAGAAAAACCTGATTTATCTTGTCAGGATCTATATAAAGATCTTTAGTATGATGGTCGAGGTCTGTTTTTATCTCTATATTTTTTTCCCTCGCATGCCCTTCAATCATTTTTAAGGAGTGCTGGATCAATGTTACCATGGAAACGGATTTCTTATGTATTTTCACAGGGCTGGCAAATTCAAGCAATTGACTGATAACCCTATTCAGTCTTTCCACCTCCTGGACCATTATCTCTGCTGTTTTTTTATCATCAGGTATGTCCTTGTATCTTTCCTTGAAATAGGTAGCAAAACCCTTTATTGAACTTAAAGGATTTCTTATTTCATGTGCAACGCCTGCTGCTAAATTCCCAAGGGATGCCAATCGTTGATTTTTTTCGATTTCCATCTTGAGGTTGTTAATTTCAGTTAAATCCCTGAATAGAACGATATCTCCCAAAAATTCTCCACTGTCGCCTTTTAATGAAGAAACATTAAATTCAAGGGATACCGTTCTTTCCCCGTCTAAGCTAAAACTTATATCTCTTTCAATTTCTGATTCATTTTCTGTGAGATCTCTACTATAAGCCCAGAATTTCTCAGGTAATACTTGCCCTGGGTTTTTTCCCATAACACGTTGATTAGAAATGTGGAGTATGGATTCTGCCTCCTGATTAAAATATGCAATTTTTCCGTTTTCATCAGTTGCTATAAGCCCAAAGGGCATATTTTTAATCACGGTTTCTGAAAATACCTTGATCTTTGCTAAAGAGCTTTTTGTCGTCCTGTATGCCTGGGAAAGGAAAAGTGTAACTATACCGGCAAATCCTATCAAAAGGAGAATTATGGCCATCAGTATCGTGCGACGCACATCTTCAATTCGTGCTGCTTCAACACGGCTCATATCAAGGCCTAAGAAAATGACTTGCCCTATCTCAGGTGAATTTTTTAAAATGGGCAAGTCAGGTTTGGCATGCTCAGCATTTGTCATTGAATCATGTTGTTTTCTGAAATATCTCCGGGTAGGTGAAAATTTTCTAAAAACCTCGAATATAGTAGCATTTTCGTGGGTTTTTACCTTACGCCATTCCAGCTTTTGAGACGCATAAATTTTTTGGATATCCACGACTGTTTCATAGATTTTACCTATTTTGGAGGGATCACTGTGCGCCATGATAGTGCCCTCAATATCGGTAATTGCAATGTAGCTTATATCTTGTTGTTGCGAGGTTTCGAGCAATAAATTTTGAAGCTGGAAGCCCCTCCCATGCATTCTCCCTGTCCTAGCCCCTGCCTCGAAGGATTTTATAAGGGCAGCGCCTTTCTCAAGCAACATGAAGGTGGCATTTTCTTTTTGTTTACCAATATTTTCAATAGTCCAGAAAACAAAAATTGGAACCAATACAATGACTGCACCAAATATAACCCATGGTGGAATGCCAACTAAATGTTTTTTTGTAAATTTTTTCATTATTGTAAAAAAACCAATGTATGCTTATCTTTATAGTAAATGAAATGTACTTGTAAAATCCATCAAAAAATAGGGAAACGACATGAAAAAAAACTACTACCGTTATGCAATATTTGCAGGGGTTATAGGCATATTTTTAGTATTCGGCTGTTCCTTGTTTAGTGGCTACGGAAAACTCAGGCAGCTAAATAAAAAATCAGATCATATTACCGTTAAATATTTAGAGGATACCTGGAACGATTATACGATATATTATGCTGGATACTATGGGGCTTTGTCTACAAAGCATCCATCAGCTTTAGTTTTTGACCTAAAAAATGATCAAAACAGGCTGGAAGGTGATAAATGGACTATAGTAAAGGATAAGGAGACATTATTGGATATAATTGACTCTATTCAGCGCCAGGAATCA
The DNA here is from genome assembly GCA_964393665.1 of uncultured Desulfobacteraceae bacterium. Classification (GTDB taxonomy): domain Bacteria; phylum Desulfobacterota; class DSM-4660; order Desulfatiglandales; family B25-G16; genus M55B121. The sequence goes on from CAYMVB010000251.1 coordinate 12,448, forward strand.
CCAGAGGGTTTAAGGGCGGAGATATGGAAAATTTTTGGGCCTGACAATAAATTTTACGGATATTTCTATTCAGCATGGAGACATGTAGTGCTCAAGGTAAGTAATGAAAAAACAATGATCATGTATGATCTGCCTTTACCTCCATATCTTGATGAAGATTATGGAG
>CAYMVB010000252.1:0-15932 GCA_964393665.1 uncultured Desulfobacteraceae bacterium
CTTATGTGCAATTTAGTCAAATATTTATTACTCTGCCAAGCGGTGTTATATGTTTGTTTGTCGCAATGCCAGGTCTGGGCCAGGGGCACAAAGGGGCAAAGTGGCAAAGGCCTGCCTGTCGGCAGACAGGCCTGTCTGCCGACAGGCAGGCACAAAGAAGAAATAATGCATCTCAAGAACTCTGTGCCTCTGTGCCTTTGACCCTCAAGATATCGGCTTTAGCCGATAGTAGTTGACTTTATTATGAGTCTTTTCTCAATTCAGCACCCTTTAGAATCCTTTACAGAACCTATAATATGTGTTATTGAATATTACGATTTCAAGGCCTTTAGGGCAATAAATAATTTATTTTATAAATGAAATGACAGGTAGATTCATATTCTTTTTTTTGTTTTTGATATGCACACTTTCTTGCGCTCCTCCCATAAGGACTGACCGCGAATTGACAAGTGAATTTAATCCACTTTTATCAGCTATACATTTTTACCGGGAAAAGCTGAATCATCTGTCAGCGGTTAAGGCTGCAGAGTGCCCGATGTACCCATCTTGTTCCAGTTATAGTATGCAAAGCTTTGAAAAACATGGTTTTTTTGTCGGATGGGCAATGACTTGTGATCGTCTCATGAGATGTGGGCGAGATGAATTAAGACTAAGCCCGGAAGTTACTATTGATGGCCAATGGAAATGTTATGACCCCGTGGAGAGAAATGACTTTTGGTGGCATGAAGAAAAAAATTGATAGTTTAGGCATAATTACGTTAAGAAATAAGGGGACAGAATAATGGTAGAAAAAATTCCAACAAGAGAGGAAGCGCTGGCAATCCTCAAAGAATATAATAAAAGCGACAGTTTATTAAAACATGCATACAGCGTAGAAGGGGTAATGCGCTATATTGCAAGGAAGCATGGGGAAGATGAGGAGAAATGGGCTATTGTGGGTTTAATGCATGATCTTGACTATGAACAATTTCCGGAGCAGCACTGTACCAAAACAAAGGAAATTTTAGAAGGGTATAATTGGCCAGAGGAGTATATAAGGGCTGTAGTCTCTCATGGATGGGGAATATGCTCGGATGTAAAGCCCGAAAGCACTATGGAAAAAACCCTCTATGCCATTGATGAACTTACGGGCCTGATTGCGGCAAATGCTATGGTTCGCCCATCAAAAAGTGTTATGGACATGACTGTAAAATCTGTTAAGAAAAAATGGAAGTCACCTTCTTTCGCAGCAGGCGTAGACCGAGGGATAATACAGAAAGGTGCAGAAATGCTCGGTGTCAGCATTGAGGAGATAATCGAAGACACTATAATGGGAATGAGAGAAGTTGCTGATTCTATAGGATTAAAAGGCAACATTGAAGCATAAATTCTTGAAGCCATTAACAGTTTTTTTATGATTGTGCTCTTGGATTGGAAAAATGAACTCGTTTTTCTGACCTTATAGTGGATTGCATGGGCTAATACTGGTCTAAAAAACATAGTTACGTAGCTGAGCTGGCTGGAAAATACGTGTAAAAAATTTTATATTTTCTTTGCAGATTTGACTATTTTTACGAAATTGTGTTAGATGTATACACTATTTGACATCAAAGTTCATTGGCTAAAATAAAAAATTGAGGCACTTACTATCTGACTGAAATCAGTGTATACTGGAAAAGCTACGTAGTAAATCTGAATGCGAGGAATATTAAGTCTCTTCATTGTGAATAGGCCATTAGAAAGAGAAGAAAATTTTAAAAAATTTATGGAAAAATTAGGAGCCAGGTCAGCTGGATTATCTGATGCGGGTCTAAAGAGAGAGATAAATGAGGATTATTATGAAAATGATAATTCTTTTGGGCTATATGTGGTAGCTGATGGAATGGGTGGGCATCTAGCTGGAGATGTAGCTAGTAAGTTTGCCGTAAACATTATACAAAAATATTTTAGGCAGCTTAAAACAGAAAATACCCCTCTTGATGAGCTTTTTGGGCTACCGGAAAGTTCACTTAGCCTGTGGGGTAACTATGTACTTGCCAGTGTAAAGCTGGCAAATAGAATCTTATATGATATGTCTCAGGAATACCCTCGATATAAGGGTATGGGAACAACTATAGCCGTTATTGCTTTAATGAATTCTGCCGTAATCGCAGCAAATGTAGGCGACAGTAAAATTTACCTTATCAGAGGCGATACAATGGAGCCTCTTTCAAAGAGCCATACAATGATGGCAGAGCAGTTAGAGTTGGGGTTGATATCGAGCGAGGAGGCGAAAACCTCTCCGTTAAGGCATATATTAACAAGAAGCCTTGGATCTCGCAGTGATGTTGAAGTAGATGTATTTGAAATCGAGACGATGGCAGGTGATTCGTTTCTGCTTTGCACAGATGGCCTTACAGATCTTGTTGCAGATAAAGATATACTAACTATTATAAAAAGTGGGGATGAACAGGAATCAATTTGCAACAGGCTAGTATCAGAGGCCAACAATAGAGGGGGGATAGACAATATAACCGTATCTTTCATATCCTTAAATGGAGTATTTTCAAGAAAAAAAGGTATGTTAGGAAAATTTTTTCAAATTTTTCATAGGCACTAAATAAGTTTTCATCATTTATAAACTAAAAAATAAAAAAAGGGACTTAATTATGGCTCGGGTAATACTAATATTTAAGAAAAACGTGATTAAAGACTACCCCTTTGTAGATGAAAGTTTGAATATTGGAAGAGATAAAGGGAACGATATTGTGATTGATAATCTAATAGTGTCTAGTTTCCATGCCAGAATAGATAGAGTTGGAGATTCTTATATACTTACTGATTTGCAGAGCACCAACGGGACCTTTGTTAATAAAAAGAAGGTAATTTCCTGTAAACTTAAACATAAGGATAAGATAACAATAGGTAAACACCTACTTTTTTTTGCCATGTCTAAAAAGGAGCAACTGAAGGCTGAAGAGGAAGATATGGATCAGACAATGATTATTGATTCAAGTATTCGTAAAAATCTTTTAGCTAAAAAAACAGGAGATAGCGAAGAGGTGATGCCAAAAAAAGAAGAGAAAATTGGCATTATTAGTTTTTTAGATGCATCCGACAAGGAAGATATTGAGCTTAATAAAAAATTAATCAGAATAGGAAAGGCAAAAACATCTGAGATACAGCTTAAAGGATTTTTTATACCTCTAACCGCAGCAGCTATAAGCAGAAGACCTAATGGGTATGTTATTACATCCACAAGTGATAAAATGAAGGTGAAGGTAAATGGCAAGATAATAGAAGAAAGTTATTATCTAAAAGATTTTGATACCATTGATATAGGATCTCATAAACTTCAGTTTTACACAAAAGATAGTGAAGATATAAAATAGTTAAATGCCTGATAGTTTTGTTGTTATAGGTAATATTTTTATTTTTCTTAATAACAATCAATGTTAATAAGTATCTCTGCTACCTCTCAACCATTAAAATTTAACCTAAATCAAGCCTATTTCTCATATTCTATACAGATTCAAGCCTAAATTTTTCATAATATTTAAAAAATATAGCAAGAATGCCTCTTGAATTGATAACGATAATGATTACTATTAAAATAAATGATGGAATGAAGTTGATATTAATTCAAAGGAGGTAAATAAAATGACAAGAATGTTAGATTTGATTCCAAGGACTAGGGAATTCATGCCGTTTATACCAGATTCGTTAGTATTTGATAGGTTTTTTGATGATTTATTTTATGACAATAACGTGATGCCTGCATTTGATATATCGGAGACGGATAAAGAGTATCTCATAACGGCTGAGATTCCTGGTATAGATGTTAAAGATATTGATATTACCCTTTCGAATGGCATACTTTCAATAAAGGGTGAAAAAAAGAAGGAAGATGAATCTAAGGAGGCGAATTATCATTGTATAGAAAGACATTATGGTTCATTTGAGCGTAGATTTAAAATTCCTGAGTCGGTAAAAACAGATAAATTGGATGCTACATACAATAAGGGAATATTGAAACTTTCGCTTCCAAAATCTGGCAAGGCAAAGGCCAGACAGATAGAAGTAAGAAAAGAAGGTAAAACTAAGTAAGTAAAAATCGTTACTATATCTATAATAGGGCGTCGCCTAAAGAACAGTTAAGGGTGGCGCCCTTTTTTTGCCAAAATTTTTCAGATTGCCATTATTGTTTGAATGATAATTTTTGATTTACTTTGACTGAGGCTATGTAAAGACCTATATAAAGAATGTGATTCACCGGGCATCCTTTAAACCTTAAATTTTTGGAATTAGAGAGAATAGCGAAAGGTCAAAGAATGTTGTTTAAACATAATATAGACCATTTCTAACTTGGAAAATTCTCAGGTTGGCAACTATAGGGGGTTGACTTTTTAGGGGAGTTTCAAAGAATAAGAAATAATCACTGGATAATTCTGCTTTATTATATTTATAGGTATATATATCTTTCTATTTATATGGATTGAAATCTAAAGGAGGCTATTGTATGGAGAAACTTGTAGTTATAGGTGGGGTAGCAGCGGGGTTGTCAGCTGCAAGTGCTGCTAAAAGGATACAGAAGTCTGAAATACATGCAGTTGTATTTGAAAAGTCAGGATACATATCTTACGGGGCGTGTTCTGAACCTTACTTTATATCAGGACTTGTTTTAAAACCGGAGGATTTGATTGAGGTGACCCCTGAAGAGTTTGAGCAAAAGCGTTCTATACCAATATACCGGTTACATGAGGTTGTTGATATAGACTATAATGCCGGATACGTGACAGTAGAGGATATACTGAATCATAAAACCTTTAAAGAAAATTTTGATTACCTTATGATTTCTACAGGGGCGAAAGGGAAAACAATCGACGTACCTGGAAAAGAACTGGAAGGAATATTTACATTGAGGACCGTTGAAGATGCAATAGCGGTCCAGAGTAGTTCCAGATCCTCAAAGCATGTAGTAATATGCGGTGGAGGGTATATTGGGCTTGAGATGGCGGAATCATTTATTACAATGGGCAAAGATGTAACAATATTGAAAAAATCCTCTCAGATGTTGTTAAATTTTGATCCTGATATGTCCTCATTAGTTGAAGAAGAGGTAGTGTCAAAGGGGGTTAAGATTCAAAGTGGCGTAGACATACTATCCTTCAAAGGAAATGATAGAGTTGAGAAGGTAGTTACAAATAAAGGGGAAGTAGATGCCGAGACAGTACTTGTATCCAAAGGCGCTGCACCTAATGTTGACCTTGCAAAGAAAATAGGTGTGAGGATAGGAGATACAGGTGCTATTGCAGTGGATAAAAGGCAGAGGACTAATATTGATAGAGTTTATTCAGGAGGTGATTGTGCCGAGGTCTATCATATAATTGGAAAAAAATGTGTGTACATTCCTCTTGGGCCAGCCGCAAACAAGGCAGGAAGAATTGCTGGTGAGAATATTGCGGGGCTTGACACGGAATTCCCTGGTGTTGTAGGCACTGCCATTTCAAAGATCTTTGACCTGGAGGTTGCAAGAACTGGTTTTAGTTTAAAAGAGGCGGCAGAATATGGCTTTGATGCAACTTCTATTACTATAAGACATAGGTCTCGCTCCAAACACTACCCTGATGGAAGTATTATTACTGTTCAGCTTGTTTTAGATAAAAGCAATGGGAAACTTTTGGGCGCACAAATGATAGGCGGGGAGGGCGCTGCTTTGAGAATAGATGTCATAGCTGCAGCACTTCATAGCGGTATGACTGCAGAGGATTTATATCACTTGGACTTAGGCTATGCCCCCCCATTTGCCCCTGTGTGGGATCCAATTCTCGTAGCCGCTAATAAGGCAAGAAAACTATAGTTGTAAATAAAATTACTGAAGGTTTGAGAATTTAACTAAGGCGATTCGTTGCACTAATGTATTTTTAGTTTTTAATGATATATACTATTTAATTAAGATTTATCTAAGGATATAATTATGCCAATACGGTTTGGAAGACATGGCAGGGGTGTAGGGCACGAGATAGCCTTGGGGCACCGCAGGTTTGGCAGGCCTTTTGGGGCTGGAAGGCCGGAAAATTGCATTTGCCCAGCCTGCAATACAATTCTGCCTCATAAAGCAGGCAGGCCTTGTTTTCAGATTAGATGTCCTAATTGTGGTACATTTTTAGTTAGACAGTTTGCGACACCTGAGTCACATACCCGGCCTGGCCCTGATACTGCAAGAGGGGCAGAAAGAGCGAAGGATGCTGTCCCAAAGATTGATAAGGATGTTTGTACAGGGTGTAAAAAATGTATGGATGTTTGCCCCACCAGGGCTATTTCGATTATTGATAAAAAGGCTGTGGTGAATCCCTATATTTGCAATAGATGCAGGGCTTGCGTTCCTGTTTGTCCCGTTGGAGCAATACAATAAAATCTGGATTGTATAGTATATGTAACAAATGCCGTTACTATCCTGTGCCAGGTTTGTAAAGGGTGAGGCTTATACTCTTTATAAGAAATTGATCTACAACTATTATTCTTCTATCAATATAATATGATTCTAAATTTAAGAATTTTATACTCGTTCTAAATTGAGTTCTGGAAAGATGGTTTGTGTAGATTTAAAAAAAGCGTAAGGCAGGAAAAAATGCTCCTGCCCATTATTGTTACTTATAGGCCGCTTGTCGGTTAAGGATATAAAAAAGTCTTTGGTTCGTCTGTTCCTTTCTGATTTTTCCCAGATGATTGCAGGTTGTTTATAAGGGAAAAGAGATTTTTATACGATTTTGAGTTCTTCAAAAAAAAGTTTGTTTTGCTATAGAGAAATAGCAGTCTTTCAATATAATCAGGAAAGAAAATGTTTTTTGTAAATTTAGATTAATCCTCTTTTTTTAAATCCTCTACCTCTTTCTTTAAGCCTGCAACCTCTTCCTTTAACTTGTCTGTATCAATGTTTTCGCTATCTTTTTCCTCGAGATTTTTTGCATTTCTTTTGTCTTTCCATTCTTCAATGCCTAAATATGTAGCTAATGCGCCGCCTAATATTAGCAATATAGGTATACCAGCCGCCAGTGCCTTAACAAAATATCCCCACCATATTATAATTCCAATAATTCCCAATATCAAAGATACCAAACCACCAATTAAAGCTGCCATTTCTACCTCCTTAAAATTAATGATTTTTACTTGCTGAATTCATACTTCTTAACACAACATAATTTATCATTCAAGAAATAATTACTATCAATTTATAGTTACACGAAATTTCAATAAGATTTGAGAAAACTCAAAGAGGAGAGTAAGGCAGGGCCCATAATCAAAATTGATATTTTTACACTGGCTCAAAAAAACTAATTAACCTAAACAATTCGAATAATTATCCTTGATTTTGGGTTTTATTGACAAATTAAGGTTTAATATATACTATTACGTAGGAAATTGGCGTTTTAGATAGATATCCAAAAGAACTTGTGAGGTTCGCCTTTGCGGCGAAGCAAGCCATTCCAAGGCAAAAGAATTTATGGGCGTGAAGAGAAATTTAAAATTTCTTTTACTTATACATGGAATGTTAACGATGTATGTTTTTTATATGAGAATATAAACAGCTAAATGAAAAGGCTCTTTTTATCATTTTTATTTACTTATCATCTTAATTATTTGGAGGAGTAAGGAATGTGCGAGGCAAATGCATATCTTATAAAAGACGGCGAAGAAACGTTAATTATGAAAAGTGTTGATACATTACGGCCAGAGGAAAAGGGGATATATATCCAGAATATCTTCGGCGAACAGAAAACAATTAAGGCAAGGATAAAGGAAATGCATCTTGTTGATCATAGGATTTTGTTTGAAGAAGACTAGAATAAATAGTATTAGATTATTTATAACATAGTAAAAACCTTTATTTTTTTAAATTTTTAATCTTGAATTAACGTCTAAATTAGCCAAAAAGTTTTCACAAAGGCTTGAACCTTTACCTTTTTAGAAAATGAAGAAACATATAGCATCTTTTATTGAATATTTAAAATCGGAAAGGGGCTACTCCCCTCATACAATCAGGAATTACGAAAGCGATCTAAGGCAATTTTGTGATTTTATTACGGATAAAAAAGGTACAGAAGGCTTTGAATTAGAGGTTGGTCGTATAAATTATATGCTAATCAGAGAGTATGTGGGTGGACTGTTCAATAAATGTAGCCGTGCTACAATTGCTAGAAAACTTTCTGCCCTTAAATCATTTTTTAGATATTTAGAGCTTAGAGGGCTTTGTCTAAAGAATCCAGCCATTAATATAAGTACACCTAAACTTGAGAAACGTATCCCTGTTTACCTTTCTATTGATGAAATTTTTGCACTTTTAAATCAGCCTAATGGTGATAGAGGATTAGGCCTTAGGGATTTGGCTATAATGGAGTTATTGTATTCATCTGGCATCAGGGTCAGCGAACTCGTTTTTTTACATGTTGAAAAATTGGATTTTGAGTCTAGATTAGTGAAAGTTTTAGGTAAGGGTGGAAAAGAAAGAATTATTCCATTTGGCAGGAGAGCCTATGCCGTTATCAAGGATTATCTAAGAAACACGGAAAAAATAAGAAAAAAGAAAGGTTATGGCCTACTAAAAGGACCTCTCTTTCTTAATTATAGAGGCGAAAGACTTTCATCAAGGAGTGTTAACAGAATTATTAAGAAATATTCTAGAGATAGCGGTATCATGACAGATATTAGCCCCCATTCTATACGCCATACATTTGCGACCCACCTATTAGACAGCGGTGCGGATTTAAGGTCGATTCAGGAATTTTTAGGGCATGTAAGCCTCTCCACTACGCAAAAATACACCCATGTTAGTATTGATAGGCTCATGGAGGTATACGATAAATCTCATCCAAGGAGTTGATTTATTGATTATCTAAAGATAACAGACTCAGGAAGGCTTATTTCGATTTTACTATTTGGAAAACTTGTGCTTTGTAATATAAGAAAAGGAGTAAAATTTAATATTTTACCCTTAACGATATGGCATAAGTAATAGCCTCATTTGATCAGCATTTTTATTTTGTGCAGGAATTCTGGTTAAATATAGTATTCCAGAATTTGAATAATAGTTATTTTATTTATGCATTATAAGGTAAGGACGATTTTGTGAGGGTTTAATTGTGTACGTATTGTTTTTTCTATTTTAGGCCTAAAAAATAACATAATATTTTCAGGGTTTTTATCAGTGAGAGAGGAGTTGAATTACATGATTAGGGGGACAACAATACTGTCTGTCAGAAAGGCCGATCATGGAGTTATGGCAGCAGATGGACAGGTTACTATGGAAGACACGATAATGAAGCAAAAGGCCAAAAAACTCCGTTTTATGTATAATGACCAGGTATTAGTTGGGTTTGCAGGGGCTACAGCAGATGCATTTTCACTCTTTGAAAAATTAGAGGGCAAGCTTGAGAAATACAATGGGAATTTGCCAAGATCTGCAGTGGAATTGGCGAAAGATTGGAGGACTGACAGAATACTTCGGAGGTTAGAGGCCTTACTTATTGCTATGGATCATGAGCATACCTTTATATTATCGGGCAATGGTGATGTAATTGAGCCAGATGGGGATGTCGCAGCTATTGGCTCGGGTGGCCCTTATGCTTTCGCTGCTGCCAGGGCTCTTATGGCTCATTCAAAGTTAGATGCAAAAGATATTGCCGTGGAATCAATGAAGATCGCAGCGTCAATATGCATATACACAAATGAAGAATTTTATATAAAAACATTGCCGAATGAAGAAGATACAGTATGATGTATCGTTTGAAAAATTTCACTAGGATAAGGGGGTTAAAAAACGTATTTAACTATCAATGTAGAAATTTTTTGAAAGCAGGCAGCACTGTTTCCAAAATAGTCTTTGGACATTGTTAGTACTTCATAAATTGAAAAGTTCTTGTTGTAATTTTTTGCATGGCCTAACAAACGAATATATGGAAAATTGAAAAAAACTAAGGTATGGGGCGGCATTATGATTTTAATAACGTTTTATAATGAATTTTTGCCCTTTCATTTTTATATGGAGATCCAATGACAAAGAATGACGAAGATGATAATAAACACGGGGTTTTAACTCCGAGAGAGATTGTCTTAGAGTTAGATAAATATATAATAGGTCAGGATAACGCAAAGCGGTCCGTGGCTGTCGCTCTAAGAAATAGATGGCGCAGGCAACAGGTTCCTAAAGAGTTGAGAGATGAGATAGCACCTAAGAATATTATCATGATAGGTCCTACTGGTGTTGGCAAAACAGAGATAGCCAGGCGTCTTGCCAAATTGGCAAATTCTCCTTTTTTAAAGATTGAGGCATCGAAGTTTACAGAGGTTGGATATGTAGGTAGAGATGTGGAGAGCATGATAAGGGATTTAACGGAACTCGCTGTCAATATGGCTAAAAAAGAGGCTCAGGAAGAAGTTCGAATTAAGGCAATTGAGCTGGCAGAAGAAAGACTGCTTGATATACTTCTGCCAAAACCAAAAAGGGAAGTCCAAAAGGATTCTAATGATCAGAGAGAGGGTATGCTCGAGGTAGTTAAACAGGAGAATTTTGACAAAGATTCGACAAGGGAAAAGCTAAGGAGGCTTTTGCGAAAAGGCAAGCTTGATTCAAGATACGTTGAATTAGAGATTAATGATAAACCCTTTCCATTTATAGAGATACTTTCGGGCGCTGGCCTGGAGGAAATTGATTTAAACGTAAAAGAGATCTTCGGGCAAATAATGCCATCAAAGACTAAAAAAAGAAAGGTCAAAGTCAAAGATGCAGCTGATATAATTGCAGAACAGGAAGCCCAAAAACTTATTGATTTTGACAAGGTTGTTGAAAAGGCTATACGAAGAACAGAGCAGAACGGAATAATTTTTTTAGATGAATTGGATAAAATAGTGGGGGGCGACTCAACTTCTGGACCTGATGTCTCACGAGAAGGAGTGCAAAGGGATCTTCTTCCCATAGTAGAGGGATCAACTGTTCTTACGAAATATGGCATGGTAAGGAGTGATCATATTTTATTCATAGCCTCTGGTGCATTTCATGGAAGTAAACCATCGGATCTTTTGCCTGAGCTACAGGGACGATTTCCAATAAGGGTAGAGCTTGATAGTCTTACAGAGGAGGATTTTGTTCTGATACTGACAGAACCACAAAATGCGCTTATAGTTCAGTACATTGCCCTGTTGAATACGGAGGGCATATCCTTAGAGTTTACAGAAAAAGCCCTGGTCGAAATCGCAAAGATTGCCTATGAGGCAAACAATACTATGGAAAATATAGGGGCTCGGCGGCTGCATACTGTAATGGAAGCCCTCTTAGATGAGATATCTTTTGATGCATCAGAGATGCAAGATAAAAATATCACTATAGACGAGGATTACGTTAAAGAAAAGTTAAGCGGCATACTTGAGGATACAAACCTTAGCAGATATATTCTGTAAACATTATACGTTCTTAGGCATGCGATAAAGTCAATAAGATGAAGTTGATTTTAACCTTTTGAATAGTAAACCTATTCAACCAGCAGCAAGCTAAGCGAATATTTGTAATTTTGCCTTATCTCCCGCATCAATTTAAATATACCCATAAAGAAGGCAAATCTATGAGCCTCCAAAAACAATATGGGCCCTGAATTCACCACTCGCCCGGCAGAGATTATATGATTTATAAGCTGTCACACAGTTTCAAATTAATTAGTAACATGAGGTGATGACCAATGAATAAAGGATTAGACAGGGCAAGGATACTTATTGAAGCGCTCCCTTATATAAGGGCATTCAATAATAAGATTATGGTTATCAAGTATGGCGGCCATGCTATGGTTGATTCCAATCTTAAGAGGGATTTTGCGCTCGATATTATCCTGATGAAATATGTTGGTCTAAACCCTGTAATAGTCCACGGTGGAGGGCCTCAAATCGGTGAGTACCTTAATAAAATGTCAATTAAATCAAGCTTTATTGACGGGCATAGGGTTACTGATGAGGCTACGATGGATATTGTTGAGATGGTTCTTGCCGGGAAGGTTAACAAAGAGATCGTAGCTACCATAAACCAGCATGGTGGCCAGGCAGTGGGTTTATCCGGTAAGGATGGGCAGCTCATAACAGCAAAGAAATTGCGTTTATTATCAAATACCAATGGCAAGGTTACGAGCGCTGATAATCCTCCTGAGATTATAGATATTGGGATGGTAGGCGAGGTTGTTTCGGTGAACAGCCGTGTATTAAGGAGCCTTATGGATAATCAATTTATACCAGTTATAGCCCCGGTTGGTGTTGGAAAAAGAAATGAAACATATAACATTAATGCAGATCTCGTTGCTGGTCATATTGCATCGTCACTAAAGGCGCAAAAACTTATTCTCCTAACCGATGTTGAGGGTGTGATTGATAAACAGGATAATCTTATTGCAAGCCTGACAGTAGAGGAGGCTAAAAAGATGATTACTGATGCTGGTATTACCGGTGGAATGATACCAAAAATTCAATGCTGTCTTGATGCTCTTACAAACGGAGTAGAAAAGACGCATATAATTAATGGAACCAAGGAACACGCCTTGTTGTTAGAGATATTTACAGATGAAGGGGTAGGAACAGAGATAGTCTCCGGTTAGTGGTAATTATTTATTCAGAAAATGCCATTTCCAATGTTTATCCTCTATTTATTTCATTTATATATCACTAGGTTTTCGTGGATGAATGCTAAATAATTTTTTCTTTAGAAGATACAACTTTATAGATGGGCATGAAAACTAAAACGGTTGAGTTTAGAGCAGGAGAACATGAGTACAGAAAGGGCGTAAAGGCCAGGGATTTGATTTCTTTTAGGGTCTTGATCAAGGAGACTGATCTTCTGATCAGCGCCTCGTGCGATCTCCTTAATAAAGCCAAGAATGTTGTCTTTAATTATAGACGGCAATTAGAGGATTATATAAAAGATAACCCGGTTTTTTTTTCAACACTCCTCCCCTATCCAAATGATTTGTTTGCACCCGATATTGTCAAGCGAATGATATCTGCTACAAGGAAATTTGGAATAGGACCTATGGCATCAGTAGCAGGAGCAATAGCCGAATTTGTTGGTAAAGAACTCCTGAATTACTCGGAAGAGATTATTATTGAAAATGGTGGCGATATATTTTTAAAAACGAATAATTCGGTTATAGTATCAATATTTGCCGGAAGATCAAAATTTAGTAAAAGATTGGGGATTGTAATGCATGCGGAACAAATGCCTGCAGGCGTATCAACATCTTCTTCGACCATAGGACATTCGCTCTCTTTTGGCAATACTGATGCAGTATGTATCGTTGCGGATTCTGCTTCAATTGCAGATGCTGCAGCCACAGCCCTTGGAAACAGAATAAAAGACGAGCTAAGTTTCAATAGGGAAATCGCATTAATTAAAGATTGGAAGGACATTAGAGGTGGCATAGTAATTGTTGGTAATCAAATGGCAACATGGGGGAATATAGAGCTGATAAATACAGATTATTAAGGTAATGGTTTGATATTCATCATGTATATATTCAGCATTTTACTTGTTAAGGAATCACGAGTGTTGGGTCGTTATATAAAAACGCTACTCCTGTTTTAATTGTCGAACTTGATTTTTTTGCCCTGATAAGGCACGCGAGGTTTTGGAAATTTTATGAAAGAAATAGTGAACTTTCTTTTTGAAGCTGGAATGTTAAAAAAAACACCAAGAACTGGGTATCAGTTTTTAGGCACAGGAAGTGAGTCAGTTGCTGAACATTCCTTTAGGGCTACAGTTATTGCATATGTGCTGGCAAAGAAGCATAAGGAGGCAGACATCCAAAAGGTTGTATTAATGACTCTTTTCCATGATTTTCATGAGGCCAAAACAGGCGATCATAACTATGTAAATAAAAGATATGTTGCTGTAGATGAAGATAGTGCTGTTAGTGATTTTGCAAAGAATCTGCCGTTTGGTAATGAGATTGTATCCTTGACCAATGAATTTAACTCAATGAGAACACTTGAAGCCCAATTGTCTCAGGATGCAGATCAGCTGGATTTTATATTAGAGCTCAAAAGGCAACAGGATATAGGTAACAAAGCAGCTGCTCAGTGGCTGCATTATTCTGTTAAAAGGCTTATTACTGACCTTGCTAAAAATATGGCGGAGGAGATATTGAATACAGACAGTAGCGATTGGTGGTTTAAAAAAAGGGAAGAGTTATGGATTAATGGGCCAGATGGTATTTATAAAAACAAATAGCTGTAAACCAGGGTTAGAGAGAATACATAGTATTGCCCTAACATTTCTTTTGTCATTTTTAATCCATGTTTTTATTTTTATAGCAATGCAGAGCGTGCTGCCGAATAATTTTTTCGAAAGTAATCTCAAGGTATATCAGGTAGATTTAATGACTCCCCAAGCTGAAGAGCTTGAAGAAAGCGGAAAAAGTAGTAATTATAATGATGAAAAAATTGAAAAAAATCTAGAAACAAGGACAAAAGAGGCTACAATATCTTTAGACACTGGCATTGAAATCTACGCACCCTATGCAAGGGTCATTAAGGAAAAGATATTTTATCATTGGGTTTACCCGTTATCTGCTCAAAATGAGGATATTCAGGGAGATCTTTTGGTTGCCTTCAGAATTGACAGTTTTGGAAATCTTATTAGCTGTGAAATAAACAAGACCTCCGGATATAAAATTCTTGATGATTATGCACTTGAGGCTATAAGGCTGGCAAATCCATTTCCCCCATTTCCCGATAGCTTGGATTTACAATTCTTAAATATTAATGCATTTTTTTCATATCAACTGAGCTTAGAATAAAAAAAGCGATTTAGCTTGACTGAAAGGTTTTCATTGCCTCTTCAATAATTTCATTTTCTCTACCAAAATACCGTGGAGAAAAATGAAAAAGTGTTAAGTTTTTAACGTGTGCCCTTGCGCCTATGAAACCGGCCTGCTTAGCGGTAAGATGATATTTTGTTTTTGCTATATCTTTATCTTTATCCAAAAATGGGGCTTCAATAAAAAGGTGGGTTGAGTCTTTGGCTAATTCGATTGCCTTTTTTATGTTCTCATTGCTCCCTATTATGTCAGTAATATAGGTTATTTTTTGTCCTGGTGATATCCTTACAATCGTGTCTATTAATTTGTGCATAGGGAACGATGTTTCCTTTATGCCTTGATTTTTTTCAGCCCATTTTATTCTAAACATTTTTCTAGGGTTTTGACCTTCATATATTGCATTTTTGAACTCCCTAATCCATGGGCCCACTAATAGGCCAAGCTCTTTGAGGCCCTCTTTTAGTATATTTATGGAAAAATTTTCGTTTAATGATAACCCGAGGGTGTCAATTTTATGGTCTAAAAGGGCTGCATTAACTGAGAAAGATTGCTCTGAAAGCAATTCTCCGTTAAATGGAAACCTTTCGGGTGGAATGTGTGCCTTAAATTTGTCTCTGCTATTGTAAGTCTGAGCAATGGCATATTTTTTATGAACTTCTGTGACAAGTAAGGAAAGTGTGTTCTCGTAATTTTCTATGAGATTCCAGGTGTAGCCATGTAATTTTGCCTCTATGTTTTTAATAAAACCGGATGGACCATAGAGATGGATTTCCTTATCATGTCCCAATAAATGGCGGAGTAAGAGATCAAACCCTATAAAATGATCCATATGAGTGTGGGTCACAAATATATGGCTGATTTTTAAAATATCCCTGGCTGATAATGTTGATATATCTCCCAGGTCAAAGAGGATGGCCCTTTTTTGAAAAAGAAAGGGGATAAAGAGACCTGGATCCGAAAATGGGTCATTTATTAACCTAGGGTGAAATGACGGTTTCATGAGTTGAAAAACCTGTAATTTTTTATCAGTTCAAGGGTTCTGTGTTCTGGGTTAAAGCCTATCTGCGTGCATCGCATAGGCAGCCAAGGCTACAAAGGGTAAAACAACCCTGAATCCCGCTTTCAGCG
>CAYMVB010000253.1:0-12186 GCA_964393665.1 uncultured Desulfobacteraceae bacterium
GGGCTTAGTGGCTGAATAGATACAAAAAAATACAGCTGCAAATATCTAAGCCACCCATTTAAATACGGCATTTTACCTTATATTGAAAAGCATTTGATACCTATTAGCTATTGAGATATAGCTTCAGAGGGGCTTTATTCATACACCTTTTCCAGATCATCAGGTGTTATTGCATCTCCCTCAACATCCCTCACATCAAATTTTCTTCTTTTTAATTCCTCATAGTATTCATGTTGAATGAGAAGGTTCATGATTTCATTAGTGCCAGTCCATATCATTGAAAGGCGACAATCTCTCAGAAAACGTTCAATAGGGTATATACTCGTATAGCCAATCCCTCCCATTATCTGCATTGCATTATTTATTACAGTCCATGCCGCCTCAGTACCGACCTTCTTGGCCTCAGATACCAGCCTTCTGGGATCTTCTCCTGAATCCGCCATCCTCGCCGCTGCATAAACCAGTGCTCTGGCGGCATCCAACGTACTTACCGAATCTGCAACCATAAAATTGACAGCCTGAAATCGATCAATGCTGCGACCAAACGCCTTTCTTCTTGTAGAGTATCGTGCGGCAACCTCCAGGGCTGCCCTTCCCATACCAACAGCACCTGCACCGCTGGTGAGCCTTTCGGGAACCATCATTTTGTTGAAAATATGATATGCCTGATGTAGCTCCCCAACAAGATTTTCCTTGGGCACTCTTACATTATCAAAGACTATTCTGCCTGTTCCGCCACCCCTTGTTCCGAGAAGGGTATATATAGTATGATCCTTAACTCCCATATTTTTTTCAACGATAAAACAGCTTATAGAATCATGAGATGGCGAATCTTCAGCTGACTTTGCATACACCAGGAAGTAGTCTGCATCTTTCGCCCCTACTACAAACCGCTTTTCTCCGTTAAGAATAAAATAGTCTCCCTTAGCAAATGCCTTCATTGCCGCCCCAAAGAAATCAGAGCCTCCACGTGGTTCGGTCAAGGCTTCTGCAGAGTAAAGCCTGCCTTCATTTGTGGGCTTAAGATATGTTTCCTTTTGCTCCTTTGTTCCGAAACGGTTAATTGCCTCCCCTACAATACTTGGCATTACATAGGCGCATGATATAGAATTGCCAAGGACCCCAACCTCTTCGATTGCCAAAACCTCTGAAGCCCAATCAAGCTCACGCCCACCATATGCCTTTGGAAAACGAAGGCCGAGAAGGTTTTTTTTGCCTGCTATTTCTACAATTGGCCTACCGGTTTCAATTGCACTTACATCCATATCCCGAACAAGCTTGCTTGATATGTCATTTTTAACAAAATGCCTGACCTCTTCTTGTAATGTTTTTTGCTCTTCAGTCAGCATAAAATCGAACATGTTATCCTCCTTTATTATCTCCTCCGCGAAATGCGAGAAAAACCCTTGCCTTTAGCGCTTATCGGGCTCGTCAACCCCATTAACGGGATTCTCGCTTCGTTTCAACAGGCGAAGACGTTCGTTTACTAATTTTATCTGGTTAAGCCTGCCCTCCCCGCCCCGAGACCGGGACGGGATCGAAAGGTGCGAGTTATGTTTTATTTAGTCATATATGTATTAGTCTGAGAGCTTTGAAAATTGCCTTCATTCGCGCTCTATGCTCGTTGCTTGGAGCGCCAGGCCTGGGCCAGGGTCAGAAAGGGGCCTTTATGCACATCTACTATCCATAGTCTTTAACCCTGGCTGTTGCTAAGGCAATTTAATGTTTAGGTTTTTCATCTTTCTCCAAAGGGTTTGCCTCCCAACACCTAAAACCTGAGCAGTTGCCTTGCGATTCCAATTATTCTCTTTGAGGGTCTCTATTATAAATTTTCTTTCAAGATCCCTCCATTGCATTTTTTTTGATATCTCCGGTCTCAAAAACCTGGATTCAGGTTTAGATTTTGCTGGCTTTAGATTATCGGGGAGGTGTTTCGTGCCGATATAGACATCATTGCAAAGCACTGTGGCATGCTCAATGATATTTTCTAACTCCCTCACATTACCAGGAAAGTCATACGCCATAAGCAAAGAGAGGGCCTCTCGTGATATGCCAACAATATCTTTACCGTTCAGCTTATTGAACCTTTTCATAAAATGATCAGCAAGAAGTGGTATATCCTCCTTTCTGTCTCTTAAAGGTGGCAAGATAAGTTTGACCACATTAATTCTATAAAAAAGATCCTCCCTGAATATCCCCTTCTTAACTAAAGATTCAAGGTCCCTATTTGTAGCTGCAACAATGCGTATATCTGCGTGAATTGTCTTATTGGAGCCTAAAGGCTCATAGGTTCTTTCCTGCAAGACCCTCAACAGCTTTACCTGTATATTAGGTGGCAGATCACCAATTTCGTCTAAAAAAAGAGTCCCGCCTTCAGCAGCTGATATTCTTCCAGGCCTGTCTTTTCTCGCATCAGTAAAGGCCCCTGCCATATAACCAAAGAGTTCCGATTCCGCCAAGCTTTCGGGAAAAGCACCTAAGTTAACTATAACAAAGGGGCCCTTGCTCCTCGAGCTTAATGAATGAAAGGCCCGGGCAAAAAGCTCTTTCCCTGTACCGCTTTCCCCTTGAATTACTACTGTGGTTTCACTGCGGGAAACCTGCTCCATGATGAAGAACAGTCTATGCATCTCCTTGTTTTTACTTACTATATCAAGAAATGTATGTTTACCCTTCAGCTCCTTTCGCAATTCCTCTACAAGCGTTAAGTCCCTAAATGTTTCAACGCCTCCTATTATATGGCCATTTTCATCTCTAAGTATTGCCGTAGAAATACTTATGGATAGCCTGTCGCCCTTCGAATTAATAATGTAAATAGGCTGGTTAAGTATACTACTGCCTGTCTCCATTGTTTTTTTTAAAGCGCATTGTCTCTCACATATATTTGCCCTAAAAACCTCCCAACAGTTCTTGCCAAGGGCTTCCTTTTTTCTTATACCTGTAATCTGTTCAGCTGCATTATTAAAGGTAGTGATGCGCCATTCAAGGTCAATAGTAAATACACCATCGGCTATGCTGTCAAGTATAATAGATGTTTGGTCCTTTTTCATGTATCGTAATGAGCTGAAATTTTAATAGGCCTATTTTTAATCTAAAAGAAGCAGGCTTAATGCCTTACTTTAGGTTTATTTACAAAAAATTATTTACAAAAAATTATAAACGTCATAATCGATAGATCCTAAGATGTTGTATCGCTTTTTATATAAACATACCCGCATGTTTTCTAACAGGATAACCATCAAGCACATGAAATTTTCTTATTTTATTAAGTGAAATCCGGGAAAATATGCCTATAGGGAAATATAGTATTTTTTTCGATAATTTTTATAAGTAATCCTCAAATACTAACTGTCTTTTATCTCTACTATTTTAATCATAATCAAAAAAAATGTAATAGGAAAAACCGAATTAATCCAAAAAATGCAGTTTAACGCAGAAAAAAGAAGGTTAAGGATTTTTCTAAAACAATTAAAGATTGTTGAAAACCAGCAAAACTATTTGAATTAAGGATGAAAATCTCGATTTCTATTTTCCTTATTTTATAGGGGTTTCAAAAGACATGCTTTATTATTTGTAATGAATCAACATGTTAGCAATGTTGAGAAATAGACATCGCCCTAACTTATGCCTACCTGTAATCAACTTTGACAGCCATATATTTTTTGTATATTTATAAGCCTCCGATAATCAAAAAGGGCCTTCGTGTAATAAAACGGCAGGCATCAAACGAATTAATCATCTAACTTATTGTTTTTCGTGATAAACTTCTACTTCATTTCTAAAGTAGATACGTTTTTTCATAGAGTATACATCCCATTAAGCCTATACTGCTTCAAATTCTGTAATGCTTTTATTATTTGTTTTTTAAAAAAAGAAGATCTTAATATGTTCAATAATAAAGTAAATAATGTAATAAAATTAAATACATATGAATATACGTGTTTTTATAGCCACGCTGTGCTATGTAAACTTCTTATGCCCTTTACTACGTTAGCTATAAATTAATTTCTTTAATTCAACATACATTTTTAGTCCATTAAGACACAAAAATTTTTAATAATTCAGGATGAACAATGGAAACGATTTGGAGTAGTGTAAAAAAGGATATTAAAAGTGTAATCGATGAAAAAAGCTTTTTTTTATGGCTAAGACCATTAAAATATCTTGGCTCAGATGAGAAAGATATATATCTTGAGTGCCCAAATAACTTTTCTCGTGACTGGCTTCAGGAAAATTATTCCTCTATCATCTATGATCATCTTTATAAGGCCGGAATAAAAGATCACGCCTTAATCTTCAAGGTTTCTTCAGTAAAAAACCAACCTCAGCTTGGCATCACAAAAAATAATAATAACGTAAGACAGTTAACCATTCCAAATATGCCTCAGCGGGGTAAAAACGCTGTTAGGGTTTTACGTAAAAGATTCACCTTTGATAAATTCGTGGTTGGAGAATGCAATGAATTCGCATACTCTCTATCAAGGGCATTAGCCAATGATGCTCATATTTCATATAACTCTCTTTTTTTGCTATCTGAGACTGGCTTAGGAAAAAGCCATTTAATCCAATCCATAGGCAACTCAATTCTCAATAAAAAACCAGGGGAAAAGGTATTATACTTAACGATGGAAGACTTTATGAATGAGATGGTTTCGTCTTTAAAAAACAAATCAATCGAACAGTTCAAAAATAAATACCGTAAGTCCTGTGACGTTTTACTCCTTGAAGACATGCATTTTCTCAGTGGAAAAAAGAAGACACAAACAGAATTAAGCTATACCCTTGACTCCTTGTTTAACGATGGTAAAAAGGTAATCTTCACCAGCCCTTTAGCCCCAAAAGAAATCCCGGATATGGAGAGTATGCTTGCCTCCAGGCTAACCTCTGGAATTATAACAAACATTACCAAGCCTGGTTTCTCCACACGCTTAAAAATAATAAAACAAAAAACTCAAGAGAGAAAAATGGCAATACCTGAAAACGTAGCATCTTATTTAGCCGAAAATTTAGTCAATGACATAAGACAAATCGAGGGGGCCTTAGATTACCTCAAGGCAAACTCCCTATTAATGAAGATAAAAATAGACATGTCTTTAGCGAAAGAGATTGTTAAGAATATTGCCCCCTATAAAAGAATAGTAAAGATTGAAGATATCGAGGAGCTAGTCTGCAGGTATTTTAGAATTACACATGAGGAGCTTAGATCTAAGAGCAGGAAAAAAATTATTAACTACCCAAGAGGTATAGTTATTTACCTATGCCGAAAATACACAGACAAGTCATTAAAGTATATCGGGAGTCTTCTTAATAGGAACCACACAACAGTGCTTTATGAGGATGAAAAAATTAAAAGAGATATCAAAAACAAAGAGCCTGTTAGAAAGGAAGTGGGGTTTCTCTGCAGACAAATAGAAGGCAAAATGGCATAATTGAATTTATTTCCCCCAATTTACTATAAAATTTTAGCCTCGGATTCATATATGAGTTTTCTATCCGGTTTTATAGCTA
Organism: uncultured Desulfobacteraceae bacterium; assembly: GCA_964393665.1. Taxonomy (GTDB): domain Bacteria; phylum Desulfobacterota; class DSM-4660; order Desulfatiglandales; family B25-G16; genus M55B121. Next base: position 5,509 of record CAYMVB010000253.1, read on the forward strand.
TAATCGGGCCACCTAACGCTGGAAAATCAACTCTTCTGAATAAACTTATAGGCCGCAAAATAGCTATTACATCACCTAGGCCGCAGACTACAAGAAATAGGGTATTGGGAATTTGTAACGGCGATGATTATCAAATGATCTTCATGGATACCCCTGGTATTCATAAAACAAAATCAGTGCTTCATAAAAGCATGGTTACATCTGCCGAGACGACCTTGCTTGAAGTTGACATAGTACTCCTGGTTGTTAGTTTAAGTGAAGACATTCAAAGTGATAGCATGAAAATTATTTCACGCCACCTAAAAAATTTGGATAAACCTATACTATTAGCAGTTAACAAAATAGACATAAAAAAAAAGGAGGCTTTGCTGCCTATCATTGAAGCCTATGACAAACTTAATTTTTTTGAGTCTATCATACCAGTGTCCGCCCTTTATGGGGATGGCCTAGATGCCCTGAAAAAGGTCCTTATAGGCAAGCTATCTCCCGGCCCCCAATTCTTCCCTAACGATATAACCACTGATAAATCAGAGGAGTTTCTGATATCTGAAATTATAAGGGAAAAAATATTTTTTGAGACCCGGCAAGAGTTGCCGTATTCTTCAACTGTGTTAGTTGAAAAGATCGAGGAAAACAGGGAGCAAAATATGGTTTTTATATCGGCATTAATAATTGTAGAGAAGACGACACAAAAGGGGATGATTATAGGAAGACAAGGAAAAATGCTAAAAAAAATAGGAGAAAAGGCAAGAATAGATATTGAAAGATTATTTTCTTGCAAGGTCTACCTGAAGCTTTTTGTAAAAGTTGAAAAAAATTGGAGCAGCAATACACGTTCTTTAAGAAAACTTGGGTATTAAAAAACCAGCCACTGTTTATTGCGGCTGGTTTTTGTCAGGAGAAAAGAGAGATTTTTCTGTTACAGTATTAAATATGCAATATCCTTGCCATGTTTGTAGTACTTTCTTAGTTTCTATATAACTACTTGAAATAATTGCACTTTATGGTACTTTTTATGTAGTATGACCACATACTTTTATAGGCCATGTTAAAATATTTTAACATAATCTTTAAAAAATACTCCGGCTTCTTTTTAACCTATTAAAATAACAGCAATTATTCATGTTAAAATTATTTAACAGGCATGTAAACTACTACCATCGCATTTTTTATAGAGGAATAAAAAAATTACAATAACCCGAATTTTTTCAACTTATAGTGCATCAAATGCCTGCTTATACCAAGCATCATTGCCGCTTTGGCCTGAACATTATTAGAGTACTCCAGGGCGCGCAAAATCAGCTTTTTCTCTATCTGCTCAAGGGCATCCTCTAAAGGCATGCTTGCAGGAACAATTTTATCCAGGTCTATCTTTTCATTATTCTTCTTGAGCATATATTCGGGCAGATCATGTAAGGTTATCGTATCATTTGATCTCATGACAAGGGCTCTTTCAATTATGTTTTCCAGTTCCCTTATATTTCCCGGCCATCTATAGCTATAAAGACATTTCCATACATCAGGAGTTAGCTCTATTGTTCCAGCCTTAGAAGGCTGGTACTTTTTAATAAAGTGGGCCACCAGATATGGAATATCTTCAGTCCTTTCTGCAAGCGGGGGAAGCTCAATTTGAACTACATTCAGCCGATAAAAAAGATCTTCTCTGAACACACCTTTATCTACGATTTTTTTTAACTTACGGTTAGATGCTGCCAAGATTCTAACATCTATCTTTATTGTTCTGGTCCCCCCAACACGTTCAAATTCCATTTCCTGAAGTACCCTGAGAAGTTTAACTTGTAAAGAAGGAGGCATTTCACCGACTTCGTCTAAGAAAAGCGTTCCTTTGTCAGCAAGTTCAAATCTCCCCTTTTTCGTGGCAATAGCACCAGTAAAAGAACCTCTTTCATGTCCAAAAAGCTCACTTTCCAGCAATGTCTCAGTAAGGGCTCCGCAATTTATAGAGATAAACGGCTTATTTTTCCTTGGGCTATTATAGTGTATGGCCTTAGCGATGAGCTCTTTCCCTGTCCCGGAATCGCCGGTAATCATTATAGATGCCTTAGAGTTGGAAACCTTTTCAATCATCTCGTATACCTTAATCATGGAGTTGCTTTTTCCTATGATATTTCCATACTTATAGCGATCTGAGAGCGCCTCGGTAAGGAGTCTATTTTCCTTCTTAAGCCGTCTAAATTCGAGGGCCTTTTTAATAGTTATTTTTAGCTCCTCATTTCTGAAAGGTTTTGTAATATAATCATATGCCCTTTTTTTCATCGCCTCTACTGCCATTTCTATTGTACCGTAGGCTGTCATTATTATAACCGGCAGGTCAGCGTCAAATTTTTTTGCCTCTTCCAGTAAGGTCATACCGCTAACCCTTGGCATTTTCATGTCTGTAACTATTAAATCCAAGTTTTCTTCTTTTATCAAGCGAAGGGCATTTATGGCATTATCTTCTGTGATTATCTCGTAGCCTTCTGAGGCCAGTAAAGCCTCAAGGATGATAAGATAATTCTTCTCATCGTCTACGATTAAAACTGTTTCCATGTTAAGATCCTTTAACTTTTTAATGGTAAGGTAATAAACACACTGGTCCCTTTACCTACCTCACTTTTTATATCTATTGAGCCATTGTGTCCCTCTAGTATCTTCTTTACAATTGGCAGTCCAAGCCCGCTTCCCTTATCTTTTGTTGTAAAAAATGGGTTGAATATCTTATTGATATTCTCTTTGCTTATCCCTTCACCTGTATCCTGAATGTGTATATAATAATTTCTATTTTCCTCCTTAATAGTAATAGTAATTTCTCCGCCATTGCTCATAGACTGAATAGCATTCATGAAGATATTGAAAAATGCCCTGTAAAGCAATCCGGGATCTAATTTTATATTGAGATCTCTAATATCTGAATCATCTGTATGTAATAGTATGGCCCGTTTATTTAATTCAGGCTGGAGAAAGGTAAATATCCTGTGGAAAATATCTTTCAGATTACCATCCTGAAGGTTAGGTAACTGTGGCCGGGCAAAATCGAGAAAATCGGTAACAATATCATTGAGACGGCATGATTCGTCAAAGATTATGCCGGATAATTTTTTTTGAGCAGGGTCAGATTGTAATTTCTCCGTTAATAGTTCTGCGGTGCTCCTGATAATTCCAAGGGGATTCTTTATCTCATGCGAGACTCCGGCGACCATTTCTCCGAGGGCAGCCAGTCTTTCAGCCTGATTTAATTGGTCTTCCAAATGTTTCTGTTCCTCAGCCCTTTTTCTAAGGGTAATCTCAGCCTTTCTCACTACCAGGAGTAAGGCAAGAAAAATAAGAATGGTAATACCAAGAGATACGCCAAATATAAGATATCGAAATCTTGATATAGACTCATATTCCTTAGTCAGATCTTGTATTAACTCAAATACCCCTAATATTCCTATATAGGTAAAGGGAAACTCTGCCTCGAAGGGTATAAAGGTTCTGAGTTTTTTTTCTTTAGCAAAATCTATAAGCCATGATTGAAATATTGATGGCTCCCCAGATAACAGCCCTGAGCTAAGCTTTCCCTCTAATGCGGTTTTATATCCTACGCCGCCCCTGCCTGTTAATCCAATCAAGTCTTTGTCTGTACTATAAGCTATGATGCCTTTTTTGACATCATACACGTTAACTGTTTCGACGTTAAACGAGTGAATTGTCGTCCTCACTATCCTATCCATCAGCTCAAATTGTTCCTTTTCTCTCAGGCTAATGGACCCATATCTGTATCTAATCGGTATATTGAAATAGTGGAAAACCTGATGGTTGAGATTTTTTGCTATGAGAAGTGCGTGGTCCTCGTAGGCACTCATTAAAATTTTAGTCGCGCGTTGCGAGATGAACGTAGCGAGGATAAAGCTCGAGATTATGAGTATTATAAAGCTCGTGTAAGCAAAGAATTTAACAAGCCTAAATCTGTTTCTGTATGGTCGAATCTTTTTTTGGTCGTAGTACAAAAGAGGTAAAACCTCATGTATGAAAAAGAGGTGCTCTATGAAAGATAAAAAAATTTTGTCAGCGCCTTTCTTTAGGCAAACTCACCCTTCCTTCAGGCTCATTATCTAAACATTCCAAGTTTACGCAAAAGGTGCCCTGAGTCCTATATCAAATAGTATCTAAGCTAAACGATATATACGTTTATCCTACCCTGGCTGCAGCAACTCCGAAATCAAAGGCCTGCATATTTGAATCCAGAAAGGCCTTTTTTGTTGTGTTTTCTATCGCCTTCTTTATCCATTCCTCTTTCAAAGGTGTGGCATTACAGCCAACCAGAGCCCCCAGCATAACCATATTTAGGGATAGAGAATTACCCGCCTTTTCAGCAAGCGCATCACCATCAAAGGCTATAAGGGTGGCGACGCATTTTTTTATTAGGTCTAGCCCTTTATTCATATCAGGGTATACGCCCTGGCCTATTGCTACGGTAAAAGGGGGAAGTGGACGTATATTGCTTATTACCACGGTATTTTTGTTACATTTATTGAGCGCCCTTAGAGTCTCTGATGGTTCAAACCCTATCAAAATATCTGCCTCGCCATCAGATACAATTGGGCTTGTAGCGTCTCCCATAACAACAGCGGACTCAACAATACCACCCCTCTGAGCCATCCCATGAATTTCGCTAACAACAACAGGTACATCGGCAGATATGCAGGCCTCCCCAACGAGCCTTGATGCAAGAAGATTGCCTTGGCCCCCAACTCCGACAAATACGATTCTTGTAACTTCCATATAAACTCCTTTGAAAATATAATATTGACAACCGACCTATGATATCATCGCCTTTCTTGTGCCTTTCATTGAAAGGCTATCCACTATGCATCTTTTATCGGAAGAATTGCATTTTCAGGACAAACCTGCGCACATACAGCGCAGCCAATGCAAAGATTTTGGTTGATCATCGTTTTTCCATTATCAATATACATCGCAGGACACGCCAGGTAATTAATACAGTCCATATGGTGTGTGCATTTATCCTGATTTACATAGAACGGTCTCGTTTTTTTGGCCCTTTTTATTGACTTTGCATATAGGGGGCAAATCTCTTTTGATATAATAACAGAGACGCCGTCAAAATCTTTAGATGCCTGGGCAGCGGAAATGCTTTTTTTTATCTGGAGAGGGTTTACAACCTCTACATGTTCAACCCCGCAACCCCTCACTACTGACTCAATGGATATCTGTTTGGTCTTAACTCCCAGAGGATCTGTATCAACACCAGGGTGAGGCTGATGACCTGTCATAGCAGTGGTCCCATTATCAAGAATTACCAGTGTGAATTTATGCTTATTATGAACGGCATTTATCAATGGGGCAATGCCAGAATGAAAAAACGTAGAATCCCCTATAAAAGCCACGACCTTCTGGTCTGTTGCAGCAGAAATACCACACGCTGAACCTGCAGAGGCACCCATACAGATAACAATATCCGCCATGGATAAAGGCGGCAGCACACCTAACGTATAGCAGCCTATGTCAGAGGGATAAATGGTATCTTCTCCATAAACCTTTTTTATAGAGTAATACATGGCCCTATGAGGACAACCTGGGCAAAGATTAGGAGGCCTTCCTGGAAGATCAGGGATATTACTACTATCAATTTCAACCGGCGATGAGTCATGCACGCCAAAATAAGATGCAATTGTCTTGCGCACCAGGCCCGGGTCAAACTCATACAACCTTGTAAAAAGTTCCCCCCCTTTACCCTTTATAGATATATTTATTCCATGAGATTGCGCAATTGACCTAATCTCGTTTTCCATTATAGGCTCAAGCTCTTCAACCACGAGCACCTTTTCCACGCTATTAAGAAATTTTAGGATTATATCATGAGGCATGGGGTATGAAAAGCCCAGTCTCAGTATAGCAGTATCATTTCCAATCCCCAGGTCTTCAATGGCATCCTGAACATAATTCACGCTTACACCATTAGCGACAATACCCCATTTGCCCTTTCCTTTGATATAGTTATATTCAGACTTTTCCGATAATTTTAACGCGTCATCATACTTTTCCAGAAGTGTCTTGTGTAAGTTCCTTGATACACTCGGAATTGCAACGTAATGAAAGGGATCTTTTTTAAAATAGCCTTTTTTGACCTTGTCCTTTTTCATTGGCCCAAAAATAACCCTTTCTCTTATATGATTTAGCCTTGTGGTTGTCCTTAGAATAACGGGCAACTTGAGTTTTTCAGAAAGGTCAAACGCCGATATGGTCATATCCTTCATTTCCTGAGCATTTATTGGCTCTAACATCGGCAGTCCGGATAATCTTGAAAAATATCTGTTATCCTGCTCATTCTGACTGGAAAATAAGGATGGGTCATCTGCGTTGATAATAACCATCCCTCGATTTACGCCTAGATAAGCCATGGTCATTAAGGCATCAGAAGCAACATTCATGCCAACATGTTTCATGCTGACAATGCTTCTCACGCCTGAAATTGCAGCCCCACTTGCTACCTCCAGTGCTACCTTTTCGTTTGTAGAATACTCAAAATAAAAACCACCTTCCTGGTAAAGGGTAAAAAAGGTGTCTGGTATCTCCGAGGAAGGCGTACCAGGGTAACATGTAGCAACTGCAATGCCGGCCTCTATAGCCCCTCGCACAATAGCCTCATTGCCTAAAAGCAACATTTCCTTGCCG
>CAYMVB010000254.1:0-10229 GCA_964393665.1 uncultured Desulfobacteraceae bacterium
TGAGGAGAAAGCTGAAATGTGTAGAGCGAAAAAATCAGTGTACCTCTCCTCTGCAACAAGGGGTATCAGGGGTATTGTGGATGAAATACTATTCCTTGATGACGGCACTGCCGCTCCCCTCGATTATAAATACGCGGAGTATAAAGATATAACCTTTAGGAACCACAAATACCAGTTGACCCTTTATAGTCAATTGATCCAAGAGCATTTTAATGTACCTGTCAATCGGGGTTTTATTGTTTACACAAGAAGCAGGAATAAATTGGTAGAAGTCTTAATATCTGAAAGGATGTATTATGAATTGGATGCCATTATCAGGGCACTTCTTGACATCATACAAAAGGGGGTATACCCGAAACCTACTAAATACAGGTCAAGATGTGCTGATTGCTGCTACCGAAATATATGTGAAAAGGTGATTTAAAAGAAAAAATGGAGAAATATTATAAAGTTAACTTTACTCTGGTGCATGCAAAATTGACTATTTCAGATCTAAATAGCCCATTTTTAGGGCTTTTTAAAGGAGGTGAAAAACCTGTAATCGTTTGTTTTTAAAGGGAATCCACCAGAAATAGAATTAGAGAAGCGAATCCACTAAAATAAGGATTGAAACAGAATTGACGATTTGCGATTGACGATTTGCGATTGACGATTTGATTAGAGAAGCGAATCCATTAAAATAAGCAGTTCTGGAGGATGGACAGGACTGAAGGAATCTCGTAAGGCAGGAATTCGTAGTAAAGGTGATGAGCGTATTGTGGGTGATGAGGCATTTGATCAAAGATATGAAAGAAAAGCCAGGGGTATTGATTCTAATAAGGTAAAAGAGCGGGTGGCAGAGATAATGGATATAACCCCTGAAGACGTTACTGCATACGATAAATCCCCTCAGACTGTTCAAGCCAGATCCTTACTGTGCTTTTGGGCTCATCGAAAACGAGGGATGAGCACGGTACAAATAGCGAGGTTATTAAATATGAGCCAGCCGGCAATAAGCCGTTCATCGAGACGGGGAGAAAAGATCGCCAGGGAAAATCAATTTGAATTGTTTATTAACCGAAACGCATAATGGCATAGACGTCGCTATTATCTCGCTGCTTTCTCGGAAACAATCTTTATTTACGCCAACAGTGTCTCCAGTTCTTCCGCCGTGTGTTTTGAAAGTCCTAACGTTTCCATTGTGCGTCGGGCTTCACCCAGATAATCTCGATTCATCAACTGAGAAACCAGCGTGATCACGGCAGAAATAACCGGAGTCGGTACTCCCACCTGTTCCCCAAGTTTCTGGAGAAACACGAGACCATATCCCACATCTTCGTTGAAATACCGATAATCCAAACTGCTTTGGGCTTTGACGCCCGCAAATCCCGGCGAGGTAATAAATCCGTTGTCATACGTGGCTTCTGTCATATAGCCCTGTATGACGCCTAATTTAGGGTCCGGAATGACCTCCACGCCCAATTTCTCTCCAATGGCGATCCGTTCTCTATCAACCGCTTCAATCAACCTGCCGACCGCTGGGGTGACGCCCTCGTGGTAAAATTCGAAATCACCTTTGGTGCGCTCTATCAGCGCAACATTCATGAGCGTAATCGCGGGATGGATGACCGGGTTGCCATTCTGTAAGCTGGTTTGGAGTATATTCTTTGCCGCGCTCATACTCGGATAGACATCGCGCACTTGCTCCAACACATACTTAGTATTTTTCGCCGGAACCGCGGCCAGGAACAACCCGCCTTTGAGTTTATTGAAAATTTTAATATTGCCCGGTTCAAGAAGTCGCACGGCATACGGTAGCGTCGAAGTCTCTGCAACGACAATACCCTCATCTCGAAGATTTAGGCCTGCACCGTTTTTAAATTCAATACTACCACCACAAGAACTTGGGCACACAATCACGATCTGCCCTTGCGTGAGGTGCGGCTTACAAACTTCGGCAAAGGGCCTGGTGCTGTAAGCTGGGCCAACGGCATAAATGATGTCAGCCCCATCCAAGGCTTTTTTGATCTCATGTCCGGCAGAGACCACCGGCTGAAATCCTTCAAGTATGCCCTCGCAGCGGATGCCTCCATTATGTTGGACAGCCCTAATATTCTCCGGGAATTGTTTAAAATCAAACAGACTGACCTGATGGCCGTGGGCCGCACAGTCGAATGCAACGCCACAGCCCCCGTTCCCCGAACCCAATACAGCAATATTCATAATTCTTTTCTCCTGTTTTTTACGTGAGCCGTTTAAAATTGCTTGTAATTAAATTACATAAAATATCAAGTACTTTTTGTCCAATTAATAATTTTTTATGTTTTTTTAAACATTAAGACCTGGAGAGCGTGCAGGTGTCTTGGGTTCAAAAACTCAATATATCCGGATAGTAAGATAGGTTTGCACCACAGGGGGAGAATAGTAAAGCATAGACTTTAAAAATCCATGCTTTACTACAGGCATGCAAAAGCTTCACTTTTGCCGGAGATGTTTACGTGTTTTAGAAAAAATTCACACATAACCGTACAAAAAATTGAACTCACAGTGATTGGATTTCCCTTAACCCAACGGAAACAAGGAAACAGAAGACAAGGGTGTCAGGCCTGCACAGTTTACTCCATAGCGGAGATACATGTAGGCATCAATAAACAAGTAAAGTACTGAGCTTTAGGAAGAATTACCGAAAGTGTGTAACCTCTTTGTTATTCCAAATCATGCATCCAAACTTGCCAGAATTTTAGACCGCTTAGATGCCTCTATAGACCTCCCAAGATTGAGGAATTTGGTGCAGCTGCCGGGACATCGTGATAGGTAACTATTCGATTGACTGCTGAAGAATTTATAGCAAGGAAATGAAAAAAACAAACGTTTCAAGCGCAGAGGCCCTGTCACCTGGTCAAGCGTAGTTCTTTCAATAAAGCCGTGCACATCGATACCGATCATGGTAGTATCTTTTCTGATGGTGAAATGCTGTTTTTGATTACGGTTGGGTGTATTGCTGTCGACGGTCGAATGTGCATGTACCCGACAAGGAGGATACGTTCTCATGAGTGGTGATATTCTGATTTCTACATTTGAGTCGGTGGCCCTTCTCTTAGGCATCGGGGTGATCGGCCTATGGGCTATTGGGCGACGCATTGTGCCACAGCAGGGCTTGGGGGCATTGTCCATCCTGGCGCTGGATATCGCTCTCCCCAGCCTTATCTTTGTTAACATCCTTCGAAACTTCAATCCGTCTGAATCCCATGACTGGTGGCTTCTCCCTCTTTGGTGGGCCGGTTTTACCGTCTTTCTTGGTCTGCTCACGGCATTGTCTTCTCTCATCTCCAAAATTCCAACGCGGAGGGAGTTTGCCGCCAGCCTTTTTTTTCAGAATGGACTGTTTTTCCCCCTTGCCATTCTGACGGGAATGTTCGGTAGTGAGTCCCCCTACGTCGTGGATCTCTTTTTCTTCATGCTTTTTTTCCCTTCCCTATTATTCAGCACGATTCACCTGTTTTATGGCAAAACAGCAAAGGCTCTGGACTGGGGTAAAATCATCAACAGGGTGCTTTTGGCAACGCTGGCGGCCACGGCCCTGCGCCTTCTCGGGGGTGAGGGGTTTATTCCCAGATTCGTGGTATCGACCCTCGAGATGGTGGGAGATACGGCCCTGCCCCTCCTTTTATTGATCCTCGGCGGTAACATATACGTGGACTTCAGGGAGAAGGGATCCTTTCAGCTGATGGAGGTAGGTAAGTTTGTCCTGGCAAAAAACGTTTTCTTTCCTCTTGCTACCCTTGGCGCCCTTGTCGTTTTTCAACCGCCCTATCATGTAGCCCTCCTGATGATCATGGAGGCCGCTGTCCCTCCGGTTACCGCGGTTCCCATCTTGACAGAGCGGGCAGGGGGAAATAGACACCTGGTCAATCAGTTCATGTTGGTTAGCTTTGCCTTATCCCTTCTTTCCATTCCGCTGGTCATGGGGCTTTTTGGGATGTTTTTCCGGCCATAAATGTACATGAGGATACCCTTACCTTGTTGGGTCTTTAAAACATTGGCTCTGAAAGAACTTATAAATAGGCGATGCACTGTTTGGATATGCTTATTAAATCCGTAAGCCCGCCAAGCAGACGGCGGGCAGGCCCTCCAGGCAGATGGCGGTGCATAACCGAATCAGGCATACGCAAAGACATGGGTGTCGGGCCTGCACATTCAGTTGCCCAAACCCAAGTAAATATCTAAATTAAACAAATTGTAATTATTTTATTATAATTTTATTGATACTATATGATATTTATCCTATACTCATGGCCAACCCAATAAAGATGGACTAATAGTAGGTATGAAGCATATAGTATAGAGGTAAACAATGTGCCGTGCTGAAGTTGCACAAAAATCTAATTCAAAGAGGATACTTCTTCAAAAAATCATAGGTAAAACATAAAAAGGAGAATAATGATTCTATGAATGATACCCAAATGCTAAAAAAAAATCTTTATGATCTGTTGACATCACAAAAGCTTGCCGTTTTATCAACGAATGATAAGGGTCAATCCTATGCCAACCTGGTGGCGTTTGTAGCGACAGAGGATATGAAGGAGTTGCTATTTGCCACCGCCCGAACCACTCGTAAATATGGATATTTATCCGATAATTCCCATGTGGCAATGCTTATTGATAGCCGTTCACACCATGAAGCTGATTTTCATGAAGCGGTTGCAGCAACAGCCATCGGTATTGCGAAAGAAATTAAAGGGTCAGAGAAAGATTCATTGCTTTCATTATATCTAAACAAACATCCCCATCTGGTGGATTTTGTTAATGCTCCATCCTGTGCGCTTATCCGGGTGAACGTTTCTTCCTATTATTTTGTCAGTAGGTTTCAAAATGTTGTCAGAATTGATATAAGGTGATATTTGATGGAAAAAATCATTCTACTTGAAGATGTAGAGGAAAATGATCTACCCCGCATAGGAGGAAAAGCATACTCACTGGCCTTGATGGCTGGTCATGGGTTCAACATTGCTGATGCATTGTGCATAACCACGGAGGCATATAACACATATGTTAGCACAGGCGGTCTTCGCGAACGAATCTTATTGGAGTTAAATCGAAAAGACGCACGTGAAATGCGCTGGGAAGAAGTTTGGGATAGTGCGTTACGAATCCGAAATATGTTTTTAAACACATCAATTCCAGCAGAATTGTATCAATCCATGTACGACCGGATATCTGAACATTTTGGCAAAAAAACAGTGGTTGTCAGATCCTCCTCTCCTGCCGAAGATTCTGCCACAGCTTCATTTGCCGGATTACATGAATCTTTTGTTAATATAACGGGAATCGAGAACATTCTCAAGCATATCAAATTGGTTTGGGCTTCACTCTGGTCAGATGCCTCCATCTTATATCGCCAGGAGTTAGGACTGAATATTGAGACCAGTTCAATGGCTGTGGTTATTCAAGAGGTTATCTCCGGCAAGTGTTCGGGAGTCGTGTTTAGTCAAAATCCAACTGATAGCTCTCAGGTCGTCATCGAGGCTGTTTATGGATTGAATCAGGGGTTTGTTGATGGCATTGTTGAACCTGACCGCTGGCTACTTGACCGATCATCAGGCCTGATATGTTTGTTTACTCCAGCCCAACGGCATAAGTATATGGTGCCTGACAGCAAGGGGATAAAGTTGGTTGATATCCCGGCTGAGCATGTTTCATTACCGCCCCTCGCTGAAGGAGATGTTCTGGAAGTCTTCGATTTGGCATTAAAGGCCGAAGAATTTTTCGGGAGACCCCAGGACGTGGAATGGACGATTCGAGAAAACCGGCTTTATACCTTACAATCCCGTCCAATTACAACTGTTTCAAAGCCTGACCCGCAGGATGATAGAAGGCAGTGGGATCTAAGCCTGCGTCGGAGTTATGAGAATCTAAAGTTACTGCGTCATAGGATCGAAAAAAAATATATTCCTGAAATGATTGCGGAGGCAGATCGGTTAGCAATCCAGGATATAACGACATTGTCCGACAAGGATCTAGCCTCGGAAATCGAACGACGCTCAAAGATATGTAAACAATGGAAAGAAATTTATTGGGCAGAGTTTATCCCTTTTGCACACGGTATTCGACTTTTTGGACAAGTATATAATGACGCTGTGCATCCAAATGATCCATATCAATTTGTGCAACTCTTACAGGCTACCAAAATGCAGAGCCTGGAGCGCAATCGCCAATTATATAAGATGGCATCGATGCTCAGAGACGATAAAGAACTTTTTGAAAAATTAGAAAGTCGGCACATTGAACTGCTTGACTCGTCATTTACCGAAATATTTCAAGATTTTATTCATAAGTTTGGATACCTTACACCTCCTTCATTGCACAACACACAGGCATTTCAAGAACAGGATATACTCATCATTGTTCTTCTTGAGATGGCTTCGAGCCCATCTCTTGCTTCGCAGAAAAATATCAGTGATACAGAAAAGCTGAAAGAGGAATACCTTAGTTTTTTTGAGGATGATGAGAGGCGGCAACAGGCACAAGATATTCTTGAACTGGCAAGGTCTAGCTATAAGTTACGAGATGATGATAACATTTATCTGGGCAGGATTGAAGACCACTTTAATGGCGCTACACATGAAGGAAGGAAAAGGCTTGCTGAACGGAATATGGTGGAACCTGATCTGCTAACTGTTAAGGACATAAAAAAAGCATTGCTCGATCCAGGGTATTCTCCAGAGAGAAGGGAAAAAGAGGAAACATCTGAAATCGAAGGGGATTTTCTTTTAAAAAGTCGTCAAATGGTGGGACAACCCGCAGGATCCGGATTAGCCAATGGCTCTGCTCGTGTCATCCTGGCAGCATCAGACCTTGCAGAATTTAAGTATGGCGAGATATTGGTTTGCGATGCTGTTGATCCAACGATGACCTTTATTGTTCCATTGGCTGCAGGAATCATCGAACGACGCGGTGGAATGTTGATTCATGGTGCTATTATTGCTAGAGAATATGGAATCCCCTGCGTTACCGGTGTTCCCGAAGCTACGAAAAGGATTCGCACCGGCGATCAAATTACCGTTGATGGCTATTTAGGAATTGTGACAGTGCTATCTGCCTAAATTTATCACGCTTGTCCGAATGGGTAAATCTAAATGGACGAATTTGTCTCAGATGAAAAAGGCATAGTACATTGTATATCGGCGGCAAGATATGGCAACCCCTTTTCAACTATCATTTTGTTTATACAAGGAAACAGAATGTTGTTCATAACCAGGGGCCCCGTTTATAGGCCCGTCTGGTTCATTAGTGTTGTTTTACTTTTTCTGCAATAGATTCTTTATGTAAAAATGACTCATTGTTCATCTACGTCAATAGCTTAAGGCTACGAACCGTCAAGGCCTAACCCGGTTTCAAACGTGTGGAGGGGTTAACGTAATTACCTTGAGAGATTAGGCCTTTTTCTTAGCAGTGAATCTGATCGACTCCGCTTTGTCCCGTAGTTCCAGGTAGTCCGCCCTTAATCGGGAGTTAGCAGCCCAAACTTCTTCCATATATTCTCTTTCCTTGTCTGTAAGCAGTCGAAGTGCCAGTAAATCCGGGCGATCACGGATAACAGCACCCGCAGGCACCCTGGTAAAGGAATGCAATGTAACCAGTTTGGCAATAGCCCCAATGCCAAGCCATACATGGTCTTCTAGGCTGACCTTGTATAGAGAAGCCCTTATAGCTATAAAACACTCTTGCCCAATGGTACACGGGCCATGAATTATAGCGCCATGGGCGACCGTAGTCTTGGAGCCTATGGTCACCGAAGCCCCCGGATCTGTGTGTATAATGACACCATCCTGTATATTGACCTCCCTATCAATCTGAATCCGCGAAACTTTCCCGTCCAGACTCCGCTGGTCGGCCCGAATAACGGTCAATGGCCCCACGAAAACATCTTTATCAATTTTGACATTACCGATGATCTGGGCCGAAGGGTCAATCAGCGCCGTAGAATCGATCTGTGGATAATCGCCTGCCAGGTTAGGCCTTATATTGTTGTATTGCAATGATGTCATTCTCTTTCCTCCATGTCTAGTATTACCGTTTCGATTGGACTTCCATTGGACAGATACTTTTTTCGCTTTTCGAATAGTCGAAAAAACACCTTCAGGTGTAAAATAAATCAAGTCAAATTACAAAAACTTATGCTTTTATTGAAAAAGCACAGCATTAGTTATTAAACAGAAGTTTTCTTTTAACCACGATCCTCATTAAATCACTTGATACACCAATTTCCCCTTCAATACAACAAAATCCGATTATCCTTAGAATAATTAGGCGGTTATAAAGAAAATCTGCAAAATTCTAATACTTGATATTGACCAGGACCTTTGATGGGAAAACTTTTTTGGATATAATATACCGATTACAGCCTAGCTTAGACCTGTGATATGAAGAATGGATCAGCGATCACCACTTAGGAAATGCATATCAATTCCTTACCTTCTTGAGGACAAGAGTAGCGTTACTTAATTGCTATACAACTATGAGATAGCAAACGGTGGAGATATTATGTATTCCATCTCGTTATCCACCATTTATCTCCTCTTTCCCGATACTCCTCCTTAGAGAAACCCAGTTCTTATTATCCACCTTCTTTCAACCCGGTTGCTCGATTACTAAAGAGTGTTTTTACGTCAGCTGGAATAAGAAACTGCTACTGCGAACTGAATAGAGAAGAAAACGCCCTCAAGAGTTTTTCAGGAAAAGGAATAAGAAATTTGAGGTCACTCAAGGTCAGAAGTTTAATGAGAAGGCTCACCTGGTCTTTTGTTCCAAAATGTAACTCAAAATTAAAAGCGTCGGTGGCCATAATCCAATAAAAATCCCCCATTCATGCGATTTGGCAAGAAACACAATGAGGGCTAGTGGAATAGAAATAATTCCTAACCAGAAGCAGAGAATATATAATCCTTTCATAAGCCAACCTTTCTTATGATTCATGGAATAAGAGGTGAATCATAGATAAAATGAACAATCAAAAGTTGTAGCAGGAAAGAGGAATTACTCCCCCTTCACCCCAATGAGCGGTAACACTCTTTCAACCTTGAAAAATACTATGAATCGAGGCTCTTCCTCTTCACCTTTTTCAGAAGCATAGTTTTTCCGGCGTATCGAGTGAAGGAGCTCACTGTCTTCTTCCTCCCGGACTTTGGAGAGAAAGAGGCGGATGCCCTTGTACCTGGGACTTTGCTCCATAAAGAGATAGGCCGCATGATTGTTGGACTGCACATTATGATGCGTCAAACGGTCAGGCATGATAAATGCGACGGTTTCTCTGTCGATAACGTGGGGTCGTGCGTAAACGGCCAGGTCCACGCGGCCTTGATCATCTGCAGTTGCCAAGACTCCAGTTCCTTTTTTATTTTCAAAATATTCGGTAAGGTCCATCTCCATCTTTATCCTCCTCTGGATAATCTTCTTTATTATTTATAGTGATCCGTATTAAAAATTTCAACCACTTTTTGCTTTTCTCTACTTGATTCTCTAACCCACCGGATCAGGTTAAGACTTCACCAGGGGGTTTGCGAGACGAGGTTGATCCTTTCGAGACTTCTTCCTGAACGTTCACAGAACGCTTGAGGCGAACCTCGTGGAAGCAGAATAAGGAGCTTGGGCCTCGTTGCACAATCGATCATATGTACATTACCGAAAGCTGCCATTTACACATGGTTTCGCAGCTGAAGTTCAATAGGATGGGGGTGGAGATATGTTTGCTTGCTCAGATAGGGCTGGTTGTACTTGCGCACATAGTGGTTGATGAGAGTAATCGGCACTATAAGAGGGATGTAGCCCTCGCGATATTGGCTGATGATTTCAAGAAGTTCTTGCTTTTCATCGGGTTTTAGCTGCTTCTTGAAATATCCCATCATGTGCATGAGAGCATTACTATTCTTCTTGGGTGTCGTTTTCAATCGCAGGGCCTCCATGAGCAGGCTTTCGTATCTCGCATACAGCTCTTTTAAAGTGATCTCCTTCCCCGCTGCTACCAGTTTTCCCATAGTTCTGTTGTGCTTCTCGCTGTGAGAGAGGATCAGAAGCTTATGGCGGGTATGAAATGCCACCGCATCTGCCATGCCCCCTTGGTTGGAAAGAGTCTCGCGCCAACGTTTTAAGGCAAAGATCCGCTCAATGAAGTTCTCCCGTAATCTCGGATCATGGAGGCGACCTTCCTCTTCTACAGGAATAAGGGGAAAGTGTTCTATGAATATATGTGC
>CAYMVB010000255.1:0-2838 GCA_964393665.1 uncultured Desulfobacteraceae bacterium
ATACTTTGCTAACTCCCTTGTTACTTTATCAGTATCGGTACTCGGCTTATCAATCTTATTAACGGCTACAATTATTGGAACACCGGCTGCCTTAGCATGATTTATAGCTTCTACGGTCTGGTCTTTTACACCGTCATCTGCCGCAACAACTAAAACAATAAGATCCGTAACCTTTGCCCCTCGGGATCTCATTGCTGTAAATGCTTCATGACCTGGCGTGTCAAGGAATACAATATTTCCACGAGAGGTTTTTACATAATACGCCCCGATATGTTGGGTTATTCCACCAGCCTCATTTTCTATAACCTTAGACTTCCTAATAAAATCAAGAAGCGATGTCTTTCCATGATCTACATGCCCCATAATAGTTATTACTGGCGGTCTAGGCTTAAGATCTTCCTCCTTATCTGCAGTATCTTCAGATAAAATCTCTTCCTCCCCAAGTGATGCATGTTCCAATTCATATTCAAAATCATTTGCTATCAAAGATGCAGAATCAAAATCAATTGGATCATTAATCCCTAATTTTACATCCAGCTCTAGTAATTTTTTCATTAATGCCGATGACTTCACGCCCATTTTTTTTGCAAGCTCGCCTGCAGTCACAACATCTGGAACTTTTATTCGTCTTTTTATAGCCTTTGGTGTAGTTATCTCTGTATGGAAAAATTTCTTTTTCTCAAACTTATCTTTCTTTTTAAACTTTTTTTTGCCTGAAAACCCCGTCTCAACATCCCCATATAAGTCAACCCTCTCAAAAACCTCTCTTCTTCTCCTGCTAAAATCTTTATGAGAGGTCAATTCTTTGCTGTCCTTTTTTTTCTTTTTCTTTTCCTCACCTTTTTGAAATGCTTCTGCAAGTGATGAAATATCGGCTGGTTCTATCTTCTTTTCTACAGGCACTTCTAGATTTGGTTCCTCTGGCTGAACAGGCGCTTTTTTTACTATCCTGGCAGGGGTAAATTTAGGCTTTTCTTTCTTCTTTTTTTTAGGTTTCCCCTTAATCTCCTTTGATTTTGTTTCAAGTAACTCTTCAGAAGCAGGCTCCTCTTGTAATACCTCCTCATCCTCCGTCTTTAGAGCCTCTTCTTTTTCCTCCTCTATGCGTGGTAATTTTTTCTCCACAACCTTCTCAATAACAGGCTCGGTTTTCTCTTCTTTCTCTGCTTCTTCCTGAATTTGCTCTTCTGGTTTGTTGGCTAAAATTTTCTTCCTTCTACGTATGACTGTGGGCTTTATCCTTTTTTCTTCTAAAATTTCGTTTTTTACGCCAAAAAGGCAATCCTTGGCACGGGCTAAATCATCATTATCAAGAGAGCTTAAGCTATTATTAATAGGAAAACCTGCGCCTTGCAGTTTCTCAACTATTTCATTGGAATCCATATTCAGATCTTTCGCTAACTCATATATCCTAACTCTACTCATGTAATCCTCCAGAAAGAGTACCTTCATTTTTTTCATTTTGGCTTTTATCGTTATTTTTCCCTACTGATTCCATATACATAATTGCTCCCTGAATCAACTCTTCAGCCTTTTTCTCGCTAATACCCTTTATGCTTGATATATCGTCTACCTTAGCCTTTGCTATATCATTCACAGAGCTAAATCCCATATCAAAAAGAGACTTGGCCAATTTTTCACCAATACCTGGAAGCTCAAGCAGTGACTTATGTCCTTCTTCCAGCGCCTTCTGATATTCCGAGTCACTTGTTACATCAAGCTTCCAATTTGAAAGTCTGGAGGCAAGTCTAACGTTTTGGCCCTTTTTGCCAATAGCAAGGGAAAGCTGATCATCAGGGACCACAACCTCCATGGCCTTTTTTTCTTCATCAACTATTACCCTCAATATCTCAGCGGGCGCTAAAGCATTACATACAAATTTAGCCGGATCTGCTACCCACGTAACAATATCAATCTTTTCACCTCTAAGCTCTTGGACTATTGCCTGCACCCTTGATCCTTTCATACCTACACAGGAACCTACTGGATCTATTTCTTTATCCTTTGAAAAAACAGCAATCTTGGACCTACTTCCAGGCTCCCGTGCTACCTGTTTTACTGTCACAATTCCATCGGATATCTCCGGAACTTCATTTTCAAAAAGGGCGGCTAAAAAATTGGGATGTGTCCTTGACAGCATTATCTGGGGACCCCTACTAAATTGTTTCACATCATATATATAGGCCCTTATCCTGTCACCCTGTGTATATGTCTCTTGAGGTATTTGTTCCTTAACTGGCAATTCGGCCTCTTCCCTGCCCAAATTTACAATTATCGCACCTTTCTCAAAGCGTTGAACTATGCCATTTACTACTTCCCCTCTTCTATCCTTAAAATCTTCATAAACAGCATCTCTTTCTGCCTCTCTTAATCTCTGCATTATAACCTGTTTTGCTGATTGCGCTGCTATTCTACCCAATACATCTATATCCATTTTTGAGCCAAGGCTATCCCCAATCTCAGCCTCAGGATCCAATTTTTTGGCATCCTTTAATGCTATTTGAAATCTTTCGTCTTCAACCTTTTCCACTACTTCCTTAAACTCGAAGACTTCAATTTCACCTAGTTCTCTATTAAAATTTACCTCTAATTCATAATCAGGTCCAAACTTCCTTTTAACAGCAGAACGGACTGCCTCTTCCAGGCCTTCTATAAGGATCTGAGAGTTAATACCCTTATCCCTGCTAATCTGATCAATACTTCTTAATAAGTCTGTAATCATCTTATATTCCTCACTAAAATATCAATTCTTGAATTCATATTTTAGTCTTGCTTTATTTATATCTTTTAGAGGCAAATCCGCCAATGTATTATCATCGAGCAAAAGGCTCACAACAC
>CAYMVB010000256.1:0-8421 GCA_964393665.1 uncultured Desulfobacteraceae bacterium
GAGAAATATTTTCTAAGATCAAAAAGCTTAAGGGCATAATCTGCCTCAATTTTAGGTCTTCCTGTGGCAATGGCCAGGATGTTTTCCTCTAAAAAGGCATCAAGAAAATCCTGTGTTACTATAGGTTTTTCTCTCTTTATATAACCATCAGCCGTGTAAATCCTTGGCGGTATTCCGTAAATAGATTTGAACAAATCTTTGCCGAGATATATCTCCTGAAAGATCTGTTTTATGATATTACCGCTTCCTACATCACCTTCATAAAAATTCTCAACAAGCTTATTTTTTTTTCTCCCCCTGCTTTTTACTAAAGTGGCCAGGGGTTTTCTTTCTGATTTTAAAAAATCGGCAAGATCTTTAACATCACACATACTCATAATTTCTTCATGTAACAGCCATGAAGTCTGGTCCTGATCAAAGCCGTTCCCTTGCCTTAAGGCCCTGTGTTCCTGAAGCATCATCTGAATATGCTTAGTGTTCAATGTCTTTACAAAAGAAAACATAAGACAAATGATCCAAAAGGATAGGTCCCAGTCGTTGTTAAGTCCTCCGCTTTGCTTAAACTCGCCAAGATCCTCTAAATTAAAGAGAGGATCTGGTAGTTTCTCGGAAGAAACCGCCTTATTGAAAAATAGCCGGGCGGTTTCTCTTACCGTATCCCTGTAAGATCCTGATACATCAAGGATAACGCCATCCATATCAAAAACAATCAATCGTTTCAACTATACACCATTCTGTATATCTAATCAAATATTTAAAGGGGTACCGTTAGTGCAAAAAATTTTCCGCTATGTCAATTATTTCATGTATCGAAGAAATAGTAAGATATTCTTTGTCTGAATACCGAACTTTTTTCTCCCCTGCCCTGTCAATAAGCACGGCAATCTTTGCCCAATCTAAAAGTGGACGATCTGTGTATCCGTCACCTATAGCTATGGTATTTTCTTGACTTATAGGTAACTGCTTGATCAATTTCAGCTTATCTTCAGGGTCAGGAATATGGAAATCCATACCAACTATATAGCCACCCTCAACCTTAAAACGGTTTCCCTCTATTAAATTAAAGCAGCTCTCTATGCCAGCATAACGTAAGATTCTTTCACTTAAATCTACCGTGCCGCAACTGATTACTATCATATAATGACCATATTGTTTAAGTTTAACAAAAGTTTCTCGGTCTTCAATCGATATCTTTTTTGCAAGTAGCCTGGCAATTCCATCAATAGTTTCTACCTTAGTATTTATCAGGAAATGTGCGAAAAATTTTTTAAATCTCCTCCTGAGCATTTTTTTCATGTCTGCATATATCATAGCGTTCGCAAAAAGCCGCCTGACAGGATGTATTCGTTTACTCATCTGATTTAAGATATATATGACCGTTTCCTGTTCGCTATCATAAGGGTCTGACGGGAGGATTGTACCATCGAAATCCCATATAATTGTATATTTTTTCATTTCTAATTAACTGTGGATAGTATTAGGTAGCATTAATTATATACTATTACATATTCTTAAATTTTATCCCACATAGAAAAAAAGAGGGAAAAGAAATATAACTGCTTGGGCTGTATTTGAAAAGAAAAATTTTTTAGGGATATATTCCATATGCGGCCTAAAACTAAAGGTAAAACCAGAAAAAAGCCTAACGAAAAACCTCTTACTATGCTATTTTGTGTATAACAACACAATGTAATAAATTTGAAGCTCATCAAAATGAAAATCATATCTTCATAAATATGCATAAATAAAGGCTCAAAGGGAGGGTTATATGAAAATAGGATTAATTGGTTTGCCTAATTCTGGGAAAACAACAATCTTTAATGCATTAACAAAATCAAAGGCAGAGGTTACAGAATACGCCAGCAAAAAAGCAGAGCCAAATATAGCAGTAGTAAATGTAATAGATGATAGGATCAACTATCTTTCAGCAATGTATAAACCAAAAAAAACTGTATATGCAACTATTGAATTCATTGATTTTGTCCTGCCTGCTAAAGAATCTGAAAAATCTGATATATTCTCAAGCTCTTCAATGGCTATGATAAAAAATACGGATGCCCTTGCCCTGGTAGTGCGCAACTTTAAGGATAATGTAATGGGGGAGCCTCACCCCCTCAATGATATGAATCAAATTAATGATGAATTAATGCTTTCCGACCTTATTATTACGGAAAATAGATTAGAAAAGATCGAATTGAGTTACAAGCGTGGTCAAAAAACAAATGAGTTGCAACTGGAAGAAAAAATCATGCGGACGATTCACGGGCAATTGAACAGCAATAAACCAATTCGGCACATGGAATTCAACGACCATGAAGAAAAAACCATCAGGGGGTTCCAATTCCTCACAAAAAAACCAATCATGGTAATCCTTAATTCAGGGGAAGACAACTTTGGAAAAAATGAAGACTTATTAAAGGAGATTAATAAAACCTATAAATGTATTGAATTTACAGGAAATTTTGAAATGGAATTATCCCAGCTTGATGATGATGAGGCAAAAATATTCATGGAAGATATGGGTATAGTTGAGTCTGCGAGAAATAGGCTGACAAAATTTGCATATGATATTGTTGGGTATATAAGTTTTTTTACGGTGGGCCCTGATGAAGTAAGAGCCTGGAATATTCATAGGGGGGAAACTGCGGTAGAGGCTGCCGGAACAATTCATACAGACCTTTCACGCGGGTTTATCAGGGCAGAATGTTTTTCGTATGAGAACCTTAAGGAACTCGGATCTGAGAAGGCTGTTCGCGAAAAGGGCCTATTTCGCCTTGAGGGAAAGGATTATATCGTTCAGGATGGAGATATTTTAAACATTAGATTTAATATTTAAGGTGGATGACGCTACTTTTGCAAAAATGCAAAAGTTATTGTAATGTAACACCAAGCATATAACATACTCATTTCAAATAAGAATTTATACCTACCGAGTAGTTTTTATGCAATTTTGCAATATAATATCCTGTCTAATCTTCACTCATTCTTTTTCTTTATGCACCTAACTTATTGATATTTATTGCTTATTTTAGCATTTCTCCACATCATATTTTTTGGCACCAAACTTGCTAAATTTTAACAAGAAAAGAGGAGTTGTCACTATTGAACCATTCAAAAACTACAATCCATCATTTTGTGACAGAAAGGAGGAACCTATGAAAATTAGCAGGAGAGATTTCTTCAAAATTTCCGCAGGGGCTGCCGCAGGCGTTATGGCTTTTGGTTTAGGTATGGACCTGACACCAGTCAAGTCTTATGCCCAAACGTTAAAAATCAGGTATGCGAAAGAGTCCACAACAATCTGTCCCTATTGTGCGGTAGGGTGCGGAATTATCGTTCATACCAGCAAAGGTGCAGATGGCAGGGTAATTAACACAGAGGGTGACCCTGAACATCCCATAAATGAAGGCAGCCTCTGTTCTAAGGGGGCGGCATTAAGCCAGCTTATAAACAATGAGAATCGTCTAATTACGCCACTTTATCGTAAACCTTACAGTTCCTCATGGCAAAAGGTCTCCTGGGATTGGGCACTTCAGAAGATAGCCCTGAATATCAAACATACAAGGGATGCAACCTTTACCTATAAAAATAGCAAGGGGCAAATAGTAAACCGCACAGAGGGCATTGCTCATATAGGCAGCGCAGCCTTAGATAATGAGGAATGCTGGGCTATACAGGCCATGATGAGGGCGATGGGGCTTGTTTACATTGAACACCAGGCACGTATCTGACACAGCGCAACTGTTGCGGCTCTGGCAGAGTCGTTTGGGCGTGGTGCAATGACGAATCACTGGATAGATATAAAAAACAGCGACTGTATTTTAATCATGGGATCCAATCCTGCAGAAAATCACCCGATTTCATTTAAATGGATAAATGAGGCAATGAAAAAAGGCGCTAAATTGATATGCGTTGATCCCAGATTCACCCGTACATCTTCAAAGGCAGACTTCTATGCCTCATTGAGATCAGGGACTGATATCGCCTTTTTAGGCGGCATGATAAAGTATATCATAGAAAACAATACATTTTTTAAGGAATATGTTGCAGACTATACAAATGCTTCATTTATTTTGGGCGATAACTATTTTTTCAAAGATGGTGTTTTTTCTGGTTTTGAGCCAAAAACAGGTAAATACAATAAGGGTGCATGGGCGTTTGAAAAGGACACCCAAGGGGCTCCAAAAAAAGATATAACCTTAGAAAACCCTCGTTGTGTATTTCAACTCTTAAAAAATCACTACAGCAGGTACGATCTTCAAACGGTCTCGAATACTACAGGGACTCCCAAAGAGGACCTTCTTAGGGTCTACGAAATGTATTCTTCGACCGGCCAAAGAGGAAAGGCCGGTACTATAATGTATGCAATGGGATGGACCCAACATACAGTCGGTGTTCAAAATATTCGAGCCATGGCAATAATCCAGCAATTATTAGGCAATATGGGAATAGCAGGCGGTGGTGTAAATGCCCTCAGGGGCGAGTCAAACGTTCAGGGTTCAACCGACCACTGCATCCTTTATCATATATGGCCGGGATATCTAAAAACCCCCAAGGCCTCTCTGGCCAGCTTAGCTGCCTATAATACACAATACACACCGAAAACAAATGATCCGCTGAGTGCTAACTGGTGGGCAAATTATCCGAAATACTCTGTGAGTTTATTGAAATCCTTCTTTGGAGATAAGGCCACAGAGGCCAATGATTTTGGATACAACTGGCTCCCTAAACTTGATGACGGAAAGTCCTACTCCTGGTTAGACCTGTTCGATGAGATGTATAAGGGATCATTTTCAGGCTTTTTTGCATGGGGGCAAAATCCTGCGTGCTCAGGCGCTAATTCAAATAAGACAAGACAGGCATTAACAAAACTGGATTGGCTTGTGAATGTTAACATCTTTGATAATGAGACAGGGTCTTTCTGGAAAGGGCCTGGCATGGACCCTAAAAAGATTAAAACAGAGGTGTTTATGCTGCCCTGCGCGGTATCGGTAGAAAAAGAGGGCTCTATTACAAACAGCGGGCGCTGGATGCAGTGGAGATATAAGGCTGCTGAGCCACCAGGAAGTGCCATGCCGGATGGTGAAATAATAACAAGGTTGTTTGAAAAGGTAAGAGACCTGTATCATAAGGACAAAAATGCTGTTTTTCCGGAGCCGGTTCTCAATCTGAAATGGGATTACACGTCAAAGGGAAAATTTGATTCACATAAGCTCGCCAGGGAAATAAACGGCTATTTCCTAAAAGATATTACGGTTAAAGGTGAATCGTTTAAAAAGGGTGATCTTGTACCAAGCTTTGTCTACCTCCAGGCAGACGGTTCAACCAGCAGCGGAAATTGGCTTTACTGTAATTCATATACCAATAAAGGAAATATGTCAGCCAGGCGAAAAAAAGAAAAATCCGGCATCGGTTTGAACCTTGAATGGTCATGGTGCTGGCCTTTAAACAGGCGTATTATCTATAATAGGGCATCTGTGGATAAATACGGGAACCCCTGGAACAAGGAAACTCCCGTCATACAGTGGAATGGCTCAAAATGGGTTGGTGACGTTCCGGATGGCGGGTGGCCGCCTATGTTAAACCCTGATGGGACATCTAACAAAAAAAGCAAATACCCCTTTATAATGAAGCCGGAAGGATATGCCTGCATATTTGGTTCAGGAATGGCTGATGGTCCCTTCCCAGAGCATTACGAGCCACTCGAGTGCCCTGTTGAAAAAAACCTTTTTTCCGGTCAACTCTCTAATCCTACAATCCCAAAATATAACACCACGATGGATACGTATTGCACATGTGATCCAAAATACCCTTTTGTCGGCACTACGTACCGTGTAAGCGAGCATTGGCAAACCGGTATCATGACAAGATGGCAACCGTGGCTTCTAGAGGCTCAACCTCAGCTTTTCGTGGAAATTAGCACCGAACTTGCAAAACTCAAGGACATAAAGAATGGTGAGAAGATTATGGTTATATCTTCAAGGGGAAAGGTCCAAGCTACTGCGCTTGTCACAAGTCGTTTTAAGCCCTTTACCATACAGGGCGATGTCATACATCAAATAGGCCTTCCATGGCATTATGGCTGGGTTCATCCAAAAGATGGTGGAGATTCCGCTAATCTGCTTACACCAAGCACCGGGGATCCAAATACCAGGATCCCTGAAACAAAGGCCTTTATGGTTAATGTAAAAAAGATATAAAGGAGGTAATCTGATGAAAGGAAAGGCTTTTTTTATTGACACGATAGTATGCACTGGTTGCAGGGGATGTCAAATCGCCTGCAAGCAATGGAATCAACTCCCGGCTACAAAAACTGAAAACTATGGAAGTTTTCAGAATCCAAAGGACCTCTCATTTTACACGTATAAACTGGTGCGCTTTTCCGAGCAATTAGGGGATAATAACAGGCCGGTTTGGCATTTTTTTCCTGACCAATGCCGTCACTGCATAGAACCACCGTGCAAAGAAGCAACGGAAGATCCAAACGCCATTATTATTGATGATCTTACAGGTGCAGTTTTATATACTGAAAAACTTAAAAAGGAAACCAGCCAAGACGTTAGAGAGTGTTGCCCTTACGATATACCGAGAGCTCAATCGGGAACAGGCTACATGGCAAAATGCACTATGTGTGTTGAACGGGTTCACAATGGATTGCTTCCGGCATGTGTTAAAACCTGTCCTACAGGCGCTATGAATTTTGGAGACTGGGACAGCATGGCAGAGATGGCAAAAAAACGTCTTTCAGAGGTGCAATCAAAATTTCCGAGTGCTGTGTTAACCGGCCTTGACGACCTAAGGGTCTTTTATTTATTTGCAGACGAGCCTTCCACGTATCATAAATATGCCATGTCTTCAATAATACCAAAAGGAATAGATAGAAAAACAGCCTTAAAAAAGATTGCTAACCCCTTGAAAGAGTTAGCAAAAGAGTGGCAAATACTTAATAAAATTGCCAGTTAACCTCAAGAAAAAAGGGTATTAGCCAGAATCGATACCCTTTTTTCAAGCTCATATTTAACTATAAAGGGACACATAGTATGTCAGATGAATTGGGAGCACAAATAGATAGAATCACCCAAAAAAGGCCAATGTATAAAGATGCCCTCTCTATTTACAAAGATTTAGTGGGTTTTTTAATGGAAATTGAGCCTGAAATTACATCTGAGATAAAAAATGGCGCAATTGATGAAATTAAAGCCAGGGAGGGTTTTCCTGTATTTTCAAGAGAAGATCTGCCACTTGACCGAAAAGCTGCTATCTCACTTTTTCCCCGTTTATTGGAGCATTTATCATCAAAAAAAAGGAAGGATAGGGAGGCCCTAAAAAAGGCACGTAAGAAGATAAAATCGAATCCACAATGGGTTCATCATGCAATGAGCAATTTTCTTTCGAGAGATGAACAGGTAATCGCTGATATGGCTAAGGAAATTAATTTAGAGCCAATGGTTCTTAAATTCCTTACTCACATGGCCTTAAAGCCTTCGCTGAATATCGTAAAAAAAGTAATAACAGAAAAGATTACAATAAATACGTGGAATTACGGCTACTGCCCTTTATGTGGCTCATCACCAGATATTGCATATTTAGATACGAATGGAAAACGATACCTTCACTGTGAATTATGCGGCTACGAATGGAATTACCCAAGGCTAAAATGCCCCTTTTGTGAAAATGATAACCCAAAAGAACTTGGCTATTTCGTGAGCGAAGAAGAGGATGGTTTTAGGATTGATTTCTGTAAAAAATGCAATTCTTACATTAAAACAGTGGACATGAGGATAATAGACACCCTTGGATCGCTGGAACTGGAAAACCTTACAACATTGCACTTAGATATGCTTGCCTATGAACAAGGTTTTAATTCTTAACCTATATGTTTTAAACACCGGTTTTCACAGCCGGTTTAACCGTTATATATCAAGCTGTGCAGATGAGCCGTAAAGATTTGTTCCCGGGGGAGATGAGGGTCGATAAAATGAGGAGAGATGAGGAGGAGAGACGAGGGTCAAACCTTAACCATTTACTAAAATATAGTCAATGCATTTTTCATTTTCTCAAAGCGGAACCTTAACTATGGATCTTTTTCATATCTAGGGTCAAATTTCCTCTTAGCTCTTGTACGCTGAACGTACCTACCTAATCCGATATGGCACGTCCATTAAGAGTAGCATATCCAGATGCCTGGTATCATATAAAGAATAGGAAAAGTAACGGTGTCAGGGATAAATAAATAAGTATTTCTACCTGATACTGTCCACATTGTCTCCTGTTCTGTCAGCAAGCCCATCAGCTATTTTTACCGAAATCAGCCTTGAGCAGAAATCGGTAAATTTGATGCCTGCCCACGCCTTGTGATTGGAGACCTTTATGCAGAGCTTACATAGATGCTAACCAAAGGGGCCAGGTATTCAGCTCCGG
>CAYMVB010000257.1:0-11648 GCA_964393665.1 uncultured Desulfobacteraceae bacterium
CGAACACCGATTTCCACAGGCTTATCTTTCAAGTTAGGCGGAACATTCTTTACATTCAACGAAAAGTCTTCACCTTTAAAGATTAGTCCTTTTTTAGCAGCAAGTATGTTTCCCTTAAAGATGTTCATTGCAGGAGAGCCAATAAAACTCGCTACAAATGTATCCGCAGGTCGATCATAAATAGCCGCAGGTTGGTCAACTTGATGTATGTTACCAGCTTTCATAACGACTACTTTGTCTCCAAGAGTCATTGCCTCGACCTGATCATGGGTCACATAGATGATTGTGCCTTGGATCTGCTTATGCAACCTCATAAGTTCTAGACGAACACTGATCCGTAGCATGGCATCCAAGTTGCTCAATGGTTCATCCAGCAAAAAAAGCTTAGGTCTGCGCACTAAAGCACGTCCCATTGCTACCCTTTGTCGTTGCCCTCCTGAAAGTTCTTTTGGCCTTCGTTTTAATAGGTCCTGAATACCCAGGAGATTGGCTGTATCCATAATGCTTTTGGATATAATGTCTTTATGCATGCCACGCATTCGAAGACCAAAAGAAAGATTCTGAGCTACTGTCATATGAGGATACAGTGCATAACTTTGAAAGACCATAGCCACATCTCTATCTCTCGGGCTTAGATGGTCGACAGGGCGGTTGTCCAGGATAACAGAGCCTTCATCCTGCACTGTAAGGCCGGCAATAATTTGAAGCAAGGTGCTTTTCCCGCAGCCTGATGGCCCCAGGAGTACGCAGAATTCACCATCATCTATGGAGAGATCGATATTAGACAGGGCAATAGTATTTCCAAAACGCTTAGTGATTCCTTTGAGGGTTAGTGATGCCATTTGTTATCCTTTTATAGCCCCTGCCGATAATCCGGTGACGATACGCCGCTGGAAAAGCAGTACCATAAAAATCAATGGGGCTGTTGTGATTAAAGAGGCTGCAGCTATTTCTCCCCATGGGATGGTGTATTCTCCCTGAAATAAGGCGATCCCCACAGGCATTGTTTGCCTGGCAGGGTCGGTCATGATTAAGAGGGCAAGAAAAAATTCATTCCAGGCATAGATAAAGGTCAGGATTGCGGCTGTAAAAAGTCCTGGAGCCGATAACGGAATTATCACACGGACTAAGGAACCAAGCCTGGTGCAACCATCTACGAGAGCTGATGCCTCCAACTCTTCTGGCATTTCTCTGAAAAAGACGGCCAGGATCCAAATCGCCAGCGGAAGAGTAAGGGCCACATAAGGTAATATGAGCCCCTGATAAGTATTTAGCCAGCCCATAAATTTTAGGAAACGCCAAACAGGTCCTACAATGGCGATTTGTGGGAACATAGCGCATGCAAGGATTCCCATAAGAATTATCTGTGCCCAGCCGCGTGAAAGTCTTGCTAGGGCATATCCTGCTAATGTTCCCAATGTTATGGTCACCAGGGTAGCTCCACCAGCGACAATAACCGAATTCCAAAGATAATGGAATATCCCATAACGTGTAACTGCAGAAGAGAAGGCCTCCACCGAAAAAGAAGGCAACCATTGTGGCGGGATAGCGGTTATTTGTGTTTGGTCCTTGAATGCTGCTGAAACAAACCATAAGAAAGGTGCTAATGAAAAGGCTGCAGCCAGCACCATTCCAGTAATGAACAGAAATTTATTTATTGATTTTTCCATTATACATTTGATTCCAGTAGGCGTCGGCCAACCATCCTGACATAAGCGATGGCAATAACCAGTACAATAATGAAGATACAGACAGATATTGCTGAGCCATAGCCCATCCATCCTTCTACAAACATCTTTTTATACCCATAAAGCTGGAGGACATTCGTGGCATCTGCCGGACCTCCCTGTGTCATTACAAAGGCAAGATCGAAGACCCTAAACGCATCAATGGTTCGAAATAACAGCGCTATAAGGAGGGCAGGTCGAATTAAGGGCCATGTGATACGCCAAAAGCGCTGCCAGATAATTGCGCCATCAACCTTAGCGGCTTGGTAAAGTTCCTCCGGTATTACCTGCAATCCTGCGAGTATTAACAAGGCTGCAAAAGATGATGTTTTCCATATATCTGCGACTATAATAGAGGATAGAGCAGTTGTAGGTAGAGCAAGCCATGGGATATAGTTGCCTGTATGTGCACCGAAAATCATATAATTGATTACTCCATGTGTGTCATTAAATAGATATCTCCACATCTGTGCAGATACTACCGTGGGTATTGCCCATGGAATCAATACGCAGGCCCTTAACGCACCGCGCCCTGGGAAACGATGATGGATGAGAAGGGCTAGAAAAAGCCCTATTAGGAGCTCAAAGAAGGTTGTCAGTGCAACAAAAATGATGGTGATGAAAAAGGAATGCCGAGCGACTGGATCCTTGAGCAATTGTACGTAGTTGTCCAGGGCTACAAAGGGAGTTTTGAGTTGCGGAAGCCCAATGATTATCCTATGAAAGCTCAGGGAAAATGAATTAATAATAGGTGCTGCGATGAATAAAAAAAGGACTATCATAGAGGGAAGAAGCAGCGCAAGGTAAAAATGTTGGTCCTTGCGGGTCATTTTGTGATCATAGCCCCCAATACAAAAAATTTTTCAATTCTCGCAGATGACGCAGTTGCCATCTCAGAAATATCCGATCCACTCTCTGTTATTGCCTGACTGAAAAAACGCTGAAGTTCCTGACTAATCATAGGGTAAACAGGAGAAAGGGGCCGAGGCCTTGCATTTTCAAAGGCGGGCAAAAAGGCATTTAAATGTGCCCTTTTTTTCTGGACCTCGGGATCTTGATAGACTGACCTTCTCGTTGGTGCAAGCCCTGCATCTAATGCCAAAATCTTTTGAGTTTCACGGGATGTCATAAACTGTATAAAGCGCCATGCCTCTTGCGCATGCATGGAATAATTGTTTATACCGAACTGCCACCCCCCAAGGGTAGAAGCGGAGCTATGCCTATGAAAGGCCGGAAGGCTTCCCACCCCGATTTTACCAGCAATTTTTGATTTTTTTGGATCATTAGCTACAGCCCATGCATATGGCCAGTTACGATGGAAGATCGCCTTTCCTTGAATAAACAGATCCAGTGATTCTGGTTCTTCATAATTTATTACACCCCTCGGCGCAGCCTTCGCAATAATCTTATCGCGGACGAATTTAAGTGATTCAACGACAGCGGGATTATCCAAAACAGCCTTACCACTTTTCTGACCAATAACTGCTCCGCCGTTGGACCATATAAATTCCATCATATTGCAGACCAACCCTTCATACTGCTTAAACTGACCTGAATAAATGTGTAAACCCTGCTCATTTTCTCCTTTTAGGATAACCTTTCCCTGTTCAAGCATTTCTTCCCATAGTGTGGGCGGTTTGAAATGATATTTTTGCAGGAGATCCTCCCGGTAATAGAAAAGACCAGCCCCAAGATAGCAAGGAACACCATATATCTTCCCTTGGTAGGTATTCGCAGCGATAGGGCCGGATAGAAATTTGTTTTGCTCCTCGACGGAAAACTTTGATGAAAGATCTAATGCCCAGCCGGCATTTGCAAATTCAGGAGGCCAAATAACATCCATAAAAAATACATCCACAGATTTGTCCATGTTTTTGAGGCGCTGAGCTACTATTGCGTGATATTGCGTGGAGGAATGAGGACCAACCTGGACCTTGATATGTATATCAGGATTTTTTTGATGGAAGTTTTCAATTACTGTATCCCAGACCTCCGGCTGGTTTGGCTTCCATGTTAGAAAAACTATGTTTGTGGGTTTTTCTGCCCATGTTGATTTGACACTGGTGCAGCTTAGAACAACGATTCCCAGGAAAATTGTCATGATCTTTATCGTTTTCATGATAAGTCTCCTTTTTGAAGGTTATTTAGTTTGCTATTGCAAGCTTGGATTTTACTGCTTCAGGTTGTATACTAGCAAGTTCAGACCTATGCAAATTTATAATTTCACGACGATAAAGCAAGGGGCGTCTATTCAGATAAATTTTTTCTTTATCTCTCCATCTTTGAACCTCATTTAAATCAATAGTAGCCTCCGTAATGGTCTGTCTGGAACCTGTGCTTAACAGTTTGTCTCCTTCAGGATTAAAGATGGCACTATGCCCTGAAAAATAGGGGCCCGGTCTATTGGCATAAACGACAAAAATTTGATTATAAATGGCCGCCCCTGCAAGTCTACGCCACATATATTCAACAGGAAATGTTGCCGGAACAGCCGAGATATTCACGATAAGTTCTGCACCTTTAAGTGCAAGAACCCTCCATACCTCCGAAAATGAAGCATCAAAGCATATAGTGATCCCAATTTTTCCTAATGGAGAATCGAAGGTTTTTAGCTCCCTTCCGGGGATAAAATTTTCAGTCCAATGTACGTGTGTTTTAGTATAGCTCTGTATAGAGTTTTTGTCTATATAAGTTGCTACATTAAAGTACCTTTCGCCCCACCTTTTTAACTCTCCGACAATCACCCTGGCATCCAGAGTTCTAACGAATTGATAAAGATCACTGGAGATCTCACTGTACATCACCTTCATTTTTCTGTATAGAAATCCTTCAGGTCTCTCATGGGAGGGATGTCCGTGCAGGATCAATTCAGGGAAAACAATCAGGTCATATGCCTTATATTGGTCAATAATATTTTTTATCCGATCAACATGTTTTTGGATATTTTTAGAGCGGTAATTTATTTGTGCTATGCATATTTTTTTTAGTCTCTTTGATTTTTTTGCCATTTTATTTTGAACCCTTATTGTTTTCATCTCTTACTGCGGCTTAAACATCTATAGAGCAATTTTAGTTGATACTATACAAATACATACATGATGCACGTTAATAATCTTGTATCTAAACGGCAAGAAATGGGGGAATATATTTTTCCTGGATATTTTCTTCTATTTGCTGCAGGTAAAATCTAGATGCTTCATCCCCATATATAGTATGATTGTAACGGTAAATACTACCCTTATCACTGCTGATATTCGCATTAACAAGATCGTGGTCAACAATTCCGTTGATATGTCTTTTTGCAATGTTTTTGACGATTTCATGGATTCCTGAGCCTGATTGCGCAGGGTTTTTTGTTCGAAAAGCAATGTAGGGGGGGATTCCGAGTTCAACGGCTGCCTGGCGGTGAACTGTTTTTCTAAGATTATCGTTTTTATCCTGGATTTTTAACCTTGGTGACATCCGCATGGCAGTTTGAATTAGAAATTTATCAAGATATGGGGCCCGAAGTTCAATTGAGTGGGCCATTGTAAGCTTGTCCTCCCTCTCAAGTGTATCAGTATAGGAAAGAATCAAATCCTCCCAGAGCTTTTCATGAAGCCTGACATAACCAAAATTGCCGAGAACATCATTATACCAAGGGTATCCTGCAAATAGCTCGTCTGCTGCCTGCCCCGTAAACATGACCTTAATATCATCTTCAGCCGCCAATTTCGCTGCTAAATACATAGGGATAGCAACTTCCACCTGGAGTAAACCGCTTTCTTCAACATTTTGAATTATCTCAGGTAATATATCTTCAACCATGCCTTCCGTGATGATAGTTGTTTTAAGATCTAAACCAAGTTCGTCTGCTACTGAACGTGCTGCAACAATATCTCCGGATTTCTCTGTTCCAGTGCAGTAACAAATAATATTTTTCCCCTCGCGTTGTAGAAGTTTTGTAATAAGAACAGAGTCAATACCGCCAGAGAATATAACGCCAATACGAGATACGCTTAACCCTACTATTCTTTTTTTAACTGCCTTGATAAGGACATTTTTATATATTTCTACGGCCTCCCTAAAATCAACAATATCTATCTGTGGAAATTGAAGGTGGTATCCCTCATGTACATTTACCCCGGAATCAGTTGCACTTAAGATGTCTCCGGGATTTAACCGTATCGGGATATCTTTACCATTCCAAAGGGCCTTTTTTTCTGATGCAAAGTATGTAATATTCTCATTATTTATGTAATATACAGGTCTTTTCCCTATAGGGTCTCTTGCTACCACAACTGCATTACCGTCCGTGACGGCTATGGAGTATGTCCCATCAAGGAGTCCTATGATTTTTTTTACAGCATCCAGGAGATCACCTTGATATATTTCTCCGAGTAAATGAACAATAATCTCACTATCAGTACCGGTCTTTATTTCATGTTTTTTGAAGAGAAGTGTTCTCAGTTCCTGGTAATTAAAAATTTCTCCGTTATGAATGAGTGCTATTTTCCCATCACAGGAAATATATGGCTGTGTGATTTTTTCTTTGCCCATAATCTCCAGCCTTGAGTGACCTAATGCGATATGGGTCTGAGCAGAAAGATTTCCCTTTAATTCATCGATATGATTAGCCCTCTCCAGTTGTCCGTCGAGATATACGCCGTGTGTGTCTGGTCCCCTATGTTCCATTTTTTTTAACATGTCATAAATATCTGTTGACTTAGTCTTACCGTTTTGAACAAAGTGACCGCATATAGTAGACACTTTTTTTACTCCTTTCGATTATTCAAGTATTGCTTCAAGCAATACGTGTTAATCTATTGATATAGTTACAATGATACTTATTATTCTATCTACCAAGCCGCATGGATCGCAGGATTTTCGGCCTGGTTTTTGCAAAAAACACAGGTATTCTTATAAATACCTGTTACGAATAGCCACATAACTTATTCTTTTAAAATAGTATTGACCATATCATCATGCCACTGATCAGAACCTGTAGGTGAAGGCAATTTCTCCTTGTTTAGTTGTTCAGCTATTTGTTTATAATCCATTCCTTTATTTTTAAGTAATTTGCTCTTTCGTTTGGCCTTTCTCTCAGTGATTCTATTGAATTTCTTTTCGAAGAGTTGCAGAGACGCCCCAACAAGCTGCTCTTCGTTGACATTGGGTATCTTTTTCTTTAATTGCTTGATACTTTTTCTTGCTTTCTTACCGAGATGAACATTAACTTTTAGCCCGTCATTATCTTTTTCGCCTGCTATTGTATTTTGAATGTGTTGTAAAAATGATTTCAGTGGCATAGCGTTGCTCCAAAATAGGCTTTGTGTTCATATAAGTAATAATAAGTAAGCTACCTCAAAAATAAGTTGGTATCCATTAAAATAGGATCTTATGAGGCCGTGTTATAGATGAGTTTTCATTCATTTCTAAAAAAGCATTTTAGTTTCAATTGAAATTATATTAATTCATAATGTATCAAGTCTTAGCTTTGATGTCAAGTGGGTTAAGATTTTCAAGGTGCTGGAATTGTCTACTAAGCGCTTTATAATTTTTATTACGGTATGAAAAATTTGCTTAAAATAAGGTGGACCGAATTATTCAGGCTAAAAATTACCTTTTTTACGTTACACCTTGATTCGTTTTTAAAGGTTTTTTGTTATGGTCTGGTCGCTTGTATATTGATTCATCAGCGTTTGATTGTAAAAGATCGTTTGGAAATATCACCTCGCACCTCTGTAACGCAAAGAATCGCATCAATTGGGCCAAACAGCTATTTTCTATAAGGCTGAGACTGATTACGGAAGCCGAGTGGCTAAAGGACTGGGAATTGATGTGGGCGAGGGTAAACCGTCTATCAGAGATTCTTATATATAACGGGGCTGCAGACATTTGCAGAAGTGAAATTACGGAGTTGCAATGTAACGCTGATTCTGATTGTGCGTCCCAAGGGCTGCACGGATTTCTTGGACTTCTTTTTGAATCTGATTGTCGTCCGCGCCAACTTCTCGTAGAATTTGGATGGCGCACCCTATTGCAGTTTCTGCTTCCTCAATGCAGATGTTTGTAGCGCCCATTTCCTCTAACCACACACGTTCCTTTAGGTATCGGGCACGGGTAAAGACATGTATCTCAGGATTTAATTCCCTCGCCGTCACGATCACTGCAGTACGAGTTAATATATCGGGAATGGTGACTAAAAGGTAATCGGCTTTCTGTACCCCTGCAGTTATTAAAATTTCCCGCTGGCTGGCATCGCCGTAAATTGCAGCCTGTCCAGACTCCATCAGGTTTCGGATTGTGTTTACATTCAGATCAATGATCAACAGGGGAATATCAAAATCTTTAAGGATACGGGATGCAGTTTGTCCCACCGGACCATAACCCACAATTATGGCCCTATACTTGGTTGCAGGCTTCTGATCGAGTTTGTATGGCAGCAGCCGTTTCTCTTTATATCTTGACCTCTGGCTTAGAATACGCCAGATTCGTTTTTTACTGCGCAGCCATTGCTCAATTTGAGTAATTGTACCGAACAAAGGTGGGTTTACAGCAATCGCAAGTAATGCGCAGGCTACAAGAAGGCTGTGTCCCTTTACTGAAATTATCTCCAATCCCATTGCCTCATTTGCTAAAAGAAAGGAAAATTCGCCGATTTGACCCAGTGAAAGGGCGACGGTAATTGCAGTGCGCAGTGAATAACGAAGGAACCATATGATAAGAAAGGCTGTCAAAGGTTTTACAACCATAATGATTGCAAGGAACGCGGAGAGAAGGAGGGGTTGCTCAATAATGGCTTTAGGGTCAAAGAGCATACCGACAGATACAAAGAAAAGAACGGCAAAGGCATCCCTCATTGGTAGAGCATCAGCAGCGGCTTGATGACTTACCGCTGTTTGGCCCACAAAAATGCCTGCGAGAAATGCACCTAATGCCATTGATACATCGAACAAAGCGGCAGATATAGTAGCGATTGCCAATGCCAGACTCAGTATAGTGAGTATGAAAAGTTCTCGTGACCGTGTCTGCGCCACAAAATTCAAAAGCCAGGGGATTGCTTTTCGCCCTATAATAACCACAAAGAGTGTCAATCCGGCAAATTTTGCCATTGCCCAGGCCAATTTGATGAGGACGACTTCCCCGCTTCCCCCAGATTGCCCGCAAATGCTGGCTATACCTGGCAGGGCTACCAAGATAAAGACGGTGAAGATGTCTTCAAGAATGAGCCATCCGATGGCGATATGACCCTGACTGGTGTCAAGCAGCTCATTGTCTGTGAGTACACGGATCACAACAACAGTACTGGCAATGGATATGGAGATGCCGAGTACGATGCTTGCGGCTCCATCCAAGCCAAGTAAGATGGCAACAGTTGTTCCTAATGCGAAGGCCACCAGGACCTGGCCGAGGCATCCCGGTATCGCAACTCTCTTGACAGCAAGCAGGTCCTTGAAATTTAGATGCATCCCAACCCCGAACATTATGAGAATAACGCCAACCTCCGCAAAGTCATGGGCCATTTTTGGGTCGGCTACAAAACCGGGAGTGCAGGGGCCGAGAGCAATTCCCGCCAGCAAATATCCGATGATCGGCGAAAGGCGAACCCGCTGTGCAGCAAGACCCAGCACAAGGGCCAGAACTAAACTTACTGATAAATTGATGAGGAACCCTAACCCTTCTTGCATGTCTTCACCACGATAAAATTGTGTAGGCTTATGTTAAGCAATTGGCTTTGCATCCCTTTCGCTTCCACGGTACACTGACCTCCAAAAAAATTTAAAGCTACTCGTCGTGAATAAGACTTCCCAATAGGTATAGTTGCGCAAAACGCTTACATAGTTAAAAAGTATACCTGTAGTACTATTGAGTCAAGGAAATAGGCATAGATCCTCGCAGATTGTTACCTGGAATTCCTTGCAATGTGTTGTTGATTATGTAATTATAAATACGTAAATAAGAACGTATAGTACGCATACGTT
Organism: uncultured Desulfobacteraceae bacterium; assembly: GCA_964393665.1. Lineage (GTDB taxonomy): Bacteria > Desulfobacterota > DSM-4660 > Desulfatiglandales > B25-G16 > M55B121. The sequence goes on from CAYMVB010000257.1 coordinate 9,692, forward strand.
TAACATGGCTTAAAAGATATTTTTGGCAAAAAGTGAATAATTTAGGGTAAATAATATGGCTAAAGATAAAAAGGGAGATACAGTAAACCTTGAATTAAAGCAAAGGATAGAGAGCGTAATCAATAAAATAGAGGTTGCCTTTAACAATAAGTCAGGTGAAGCTGAAATCCTCGGTATAGCAATTTCTTTTTTGAAAGACGAGCGAGACCTTGCTGTACCATTTATAGATATCCTTACGACAGAAGCAAGGCCTGAGATGGCACAACTTCTTTATAATATGATGGATAGGGTTCCTGATAAGTCTTTAATTAAACTGATAAAGAAATCACTGTATAAACTCAGGCAGAGAGGGGTGAAATGGGAAGAGAGATCGAACGATGATAGCCCGATTTTTAAACCAATGAAATCCGATCAACCCGAAGGTTATATAGGTGATATTGATAATACAGGAAGTAGGATAGTTATTGTAACAAGAAATACACCAAGGGGATTTTTGGTAGCATTCAGCATTATTAATGACCTGGAAGGCTTGCAAAAATTAGACTTAAGCCAGTTCAGTAAAAAGGGCTTTAAAGATTTTTTAGACAGCTCCATGTCTTCAGTGGATTTTCCTATTGTTGAAGTAGAGGGTGCTTACTGTGTAAGCCTGTTAAAAGAATCTGCCTTGCTTTCTAAGGATCTTTCAAAATCTTTGCCCAATGGATACCGTGATTTTGAGATCGAATTTAGAGATATAGAATGGGATCATGCAAAACCAATTATATATAAATACATAAGAGAGGATGAGATAAAGGACAACCTTCATCTTCTCAAGCAATCAGGTGAATTGCATAAAATCGCGCCCTTTTCTTCCTGGTTTATTGATCCTAAGGAATTAGAGCAATACATTAAAAAAATAGAGGAACTCCATAATAGCAGAATAGTGCTTACGCCTGTACAGAAGGAGGAACGCCTCCATACTATGTATAGTAATGCGTTAGAGGCGCTTTTTCCCGAAGAAAAAAAGCTTATGTGGAAGAGACGCTTAGAGGAGACTGCCTATATACTGTTTAAAACAGATAAGGATAGAGAGGCAAGGGAGGCCTTAAGCGCTGCGATTAATTTAAAAAACCCATGTAGCCCTATAGAGCCTAATCCGTTTATCTGGAATTTGCTGCTTAAGTCAATATACAGTCAGTTTGAGGAAGACTCCCCTGAAAACGAAAAAGAGGAAGAATCCCCCCTCATTATTCTATAGGGACGTACATAAGATTATAAGGGGCTGGCCTTTTACTCGGCTATGGCGGATGGTCTGCGGTTAAGGGAATAGGGAGATCAGATGTATATCAGAAAGGTGATGGCCGCATTTTAGGAGATGAGGACTTTATTGATACGGTATTGTCTAAGGCCGAGGAACACCTTGAAGAGCGTTATCGTGTTCAGAGCCATGGGTATGATGTGGATAAGCTTATTAAACATATTGGAAAACGAATGGCTATGAGCCCTGAAGAGATAGTGGAAGGTGGTAAAGAGAGGGGTAAGGTTGAAGGTCGCGCTATTCTTTGTTATCTGGCAACAACTCGTTTGGAGGTAAGTCAAGCACAGTGAGCACAAATATTGAATCTGACACAACCGGCTGTGAGTCAGGCTGTTAAAAGGGGACGAGACCTGACAAAGCCGAAGGTCTATTCATTCTTCAGGGATTTAATCTTATAATCTTATGTACGTCCCCCTTAGGTGGAGGAATTGATGAAGAGCTATAGAAAGGAATTATGGTTTAATGTGCCTGCAAGAAGAGGATTTGTAAATATAACGGACGATGTTACGGAATGCCTCAGGGAGAGTGGGATTAAAGAGGGCATAATCCTATGCAATGCAATGCATATAACCGCCAGTGTTTTCATAAATGATGATGAACCAGGGCTGCATAGCGATTATGATACATGGCTGGAAAAGCTTGCTCCCCATGAACCAGTTA
>CAYMVB010000258.1:0-4858 GCA_964393665.1 uncultured Desulfobacteraceae bacterium
TACATTGGCGTATTTTCACTGCCAATCATAGCCCTGAGTCTATCTTTCCCTGATTTTCAGATAGAACTGGTTGATCTTATAGAAACCCCTCGGATTTACCATTATCATTTTACATTCAACTTCAAGCCTGTTTTCCTGATATCAGGTTTTGTCTCAATTGGCTATATTGTTTGGGGCAGCGTCGTGCTGTGGAGGAAAATCCGGCACTTGCGTACCATACGGCTTAAAAATCAGACCTGGTTTTTTTTAATAGGGATGGTTATTATTTTTATAGGCTTTATAACTATTATCTTAATAAAATCGGGTATCCGCAATCCAGCTTCATTTTATTTTTTATCCACTATATTCACCTTTGCCGTAGCGATATTTTTCTTTATGGCAGTTGTCCGGTTTCATCTTTTTAAAGCGGGAATGCTGCTCAGCCGGGGGGTAACTTATACGGTTCTTTCTGCTTTGACACTTGCCATTTACTTTTTTGTCATCCGGGCGGCCAGTGTCAGTGTAAAATCATGGATTGGCATTAATTCATCCGTTTTTGACGCATTCCTGATCGTTTCGTTGATACTTATAATACTGCCTTTTGAGAAGCGCCTGCGAAACCTGTTTGATCGATGGCTCAATAAAGACCTGCAGCAGTACCGTAAAAACATTTTAATTCTTTTTCGTGAATTACAGGCTTATTATGAAAAAGATACCTTTTTCAAGATTATTACGCGCTTTATAGGTGATAATTTTAAAAGCTCAGCAGTATATGTTTTTAACTATGACCATGCATCATGCCGCTTTGTGGAAATGAGCGGAGGAGAAGATATGGCCCTGTTTATCCCCGAGAACTCTTCTATAATAAGGCAGCTAAAACAAAGAGAGGGAGCTGTTGAGTTCTATGAACTCAATCACAACCAGTTAAGTATAGAATGTCGTCGATTTTTTGAAGATGTTCATGCGAGGTTTTTTTTGCCGCTTATGTATGAGGATAAACTACTTGGAATCGTCGTTCTTTGCCGCAAGAAATACGGCCTGGAATATAATGAAAATGAACGCGAGATCCTCTCTATCTTAGCGAGCGAAATAGCCGCTTCATTTCATCGAAACGAAATCATTGAAGAGATGCGGGAGAAAGATAAGCGGCGGTTTCAAATAGAAAAATTAGCTGCTATTGGCCAGCTTACTGCAAGTGTCGCCCATGAGATCAGGAATCCGCTTAATACAATCTCCATTTCAGCTGAGACTCTTTTGCAGAAATATATTTCGAAAGAAGATGAGAGTAATTTGAAACAATATATTATTGAGGAGTCGAATCGCCTGAACCGGGTACTCACTGACTTCCTTAGTTTTACGCGTGTTAAACCGGCAGTTGACTCGGAAATAGATATAGAAAATATGTTTGAAAGGCTCCGCCTGGAGCTGCAAAGCTCGGAGGCGCTTGAGATACCAATTACTTATGAAATCGACGCTGTTAAAGATACTCTTGTCAGCGATCCAAACTTACTGTTTCAGGTATTACTGAATCTGGGGCTAAATGCGCGGGCAGCAATAAAAGAGCGGTGCAGTAGCGAGAAGCAATTTACCTGTGAGCAGGGAATGATTAAGTGTACCATGGCAAGCAACAAGAATCATTTCGTCTTTTCGGTCACTGATAATGGGGTCGGCATTTTACCTGAAAATGGAGACCGTATTTATGATCCATTTTTTACAACAAAGGAAGACGGAACAGGCCTGGGGCTGTCTATTGTTCGCCAGATCATTGAAGTATTATCAGGTTCCATTCAATTCACCTCGCAGCCTGGGCATACTTGTTTTAACATTTATTTAGCGAAGCAGGTGGCAAAATAAGAAAAGAAAAGGCATATCATGGAGTTACTTGAAAACACTATTTTAGTTGCCGATGATGAAGAAAAAACACGCAATGCACTAAAGATAAACCTGAAAAACAGATACCGGGTTATCTTGGCCCAAAATGGTAGCGAGGCAGTTGAATATCTTAAAAACGAACCTGTTGATCTGGTGCTTACTGATCTACGTATGCCGGAAAAAGACGGCCTGGACCTGCTCCAATATGTACAGCAAAGCCACAAACATATTCCCGTAATCATCGTTACCGCTTTTGGCTCTATTGAAAACGCGGTGCAGGCCATGAAAATGGGGGCATATGACTATATACTCAAGCCGATAAAGGTCGCCGACCTTCAACGAATTATAGACAAGGCCCTTAATTACGCACAGGTACTTAGTGAAAATGTGCAGTTGAAGGAACGCCTGAAGAAATATGAAGGCTACAGGGGTATTATTACTGCCAATGCCAAAATGCAGGCCTTACTTGAAATACTGAAACATGTTGCTGCTACTCCGGCCAATGTTTTGATAGAGGGCGAGTCTGGCACAGGAAAACAGTTGGTAGCTGCCTCCGTTCATTATATGAGTGCACGGGCTGACAATCCCTTTATTGAAATTAACTGTGGCGCTATCCCGGCGAATTTACTGGAAAGTGAGTTATTCGGACACGAAAAGGGTGCCTTTACCGGGGCTATTCACACCAAGAAAGGTAAATTCGAGCTCGCTGATAAAGGCACCCTGTTTTTAGATGAAATCGGTGATTTACCACTGGGGCTCCAGGTTAAGCTGCTTCATGTCCTTGAAAATCAAAAATTCACCCGTGTAGGGGGTACAGAGTATATCAAGACGAATGGCCGTATTGTTGCCGCAACTAATCGTAAGCTAAGCGAGGAAGTCGAAAAAAACAGATTCCGAAAGGACCTCTACTATCGACTAAAGGTTGTATACTTACAAATACCACCTTTAAGGGAGCGCAAGGAGGATATACCGCTTTTAGCACAATCTTTCATTCAAAAATATAGCCGGTTGAATGCCGATTTCCTGGGAAATATTAAGATATCAGAGGAGGCCATGAATATCCTGAAATCTTATAGTTGGCCGGGGAATGTGCGGGAGTTAGAAAATATCATTCAACAGGCGATTATCTTCACAAATTGCGGGCTTATATCCGCTAATACTCTTCCACCTGAAATCCTGGAAAGCACCGTAAAACCATCCCTGACAAAAGAAGAACTCCAGAATGAGAAGAACAAACGCATTGAAATAATTTTACGAGATATTGAATATAGCTTTTTAAAGCGTATTCTCAGTAAAACCAGGGGGAATATTACACGGGCAGCCGAAATGACTGGTTATAACCGCAGACAGATACAAAACCTTACCAAAAAACATGGCATAAACACCGAAAACTTCAAGTGATGCGAAATCGAGTTACGCAGCAAGTAACACACATGCCATACTGCTTTTTAACAAAACCATAAAAGTAACCGCGAAATAGCATTTCCCTTTTTTGCCGTCTACCACCTTATCACCCAAGTAACAAATGCTTATAATCTATTGATTTTATTAGTATAAGCTGTATCAATCCATCTTGGCACGAATTTTGATCTATAAAGTAAGTGAGGTTAATCAAAAATCACCTTCAACAAAAAGAAAGGAGGTTTAAGATGTCTAAACTATGGCAAGCATGGACAAACGGAATTTTAGGGATTTGGCTTTTTATAGCCGCTTTCTTATCATTATCTCCAATGGCAATTCTGTGGAATAATCTGATAGTTGGTGTTATAGTAGCCATTGCCGGATTTACAATGATAAAAGCGAAAAGTTGGCAGGGATGGACAGCCGGTATTCTTGGAATTTGGTTGGTAATCGCCGCTTTTATACCTGCATTACAAACCCACATGGGTAATATGTGGAACGGAATTATAGTGGGTATACTGCTTATGATTGCCGGCTTTGGCGCCTTTGAGACTGGAGGTCATCACGTACCACATACTGCTTAATCGTTGATGCGCATAGTAAGATGCACAAGAAGAAAAACCGGGTCTTTAGACCCGGTTTTTCTGTAAGAAAGCAGTTAATATTATTTTTTCTAAAGCTTTGAAATTTTAGGGATAACGCGTTTGCGACTATGTTCGGCTATTTCTTTAACATGTGCTAATGATTTTGGAGGAATGGGCACCTGAATTTCTTCATTTGAGAAAAGGACAGCCTTCATGCGAACAATACGAAGAAATAATCGAAATGGCTTTTCTTTATTTCTGGTCATTATCAAGTTTTCAGCGGCCTTCTCTAAAAGGGCAATTTCTTCCCCTTTTGCCGTGGTACTCACAGAAAATAGAAAGGTGTGATTTTTTTCTTTTCGGAATAAGTCCTCTATTTTCCACAAAAGTTTTTGCCTATAGGCAGGAGAGAAAAACAGCAAGTTCAGCGCGGAGCCAAAGACCATAATACCGGGTCCTTCATCAGGGACCATTGTGCAGGCCTTATCAATAGCGGTATCCCAGATAGCTGGTTTAACTAAATTCGCTTTGAATTCGTTTCCTTCAGGATCACTGATACCATCAATGGTCGCATCTAATGAAATGAAGCAAACCTTTTTCTTGTACTCATTAAGGTCTAATCCCGCAATAGTTTTTAGGCTTTCGTGTATAAATTCCGTATGAGGGTATTGCAATGACATCAATACCGCACTCCCACCATTTCTTAGCCAGGCGCAATAAAATTATCGCCGATTAACGGCTTTCCAGATCCCCCGGGCCCACTCAGGAGCGTGACAGTATGAAGTGGCAGGCCTTCCTTCATAACGCGTTCTAACCAGGGAACGCCAATTTTTACCGTTTTCATTGCTTACCCCTGTCCTTATATTTGTAAGACAAAAAGGGTTGGGGTCAAGTTAAACCAAAAGATGCTGATGAAAATGTGTCGTTGAGGGGATAAGGCCCCAGGATTTAATATCAGGGGCCAGGGCTCATTGATGAGTAATGAATAAAAATCCATGGGGCTCAGGGTAAATCTCTTTTTT
>CAYMVB010000259.1:0-1734 GCA_964393665.1 uncultured Desulfobacteraceae bacterium
ATTTTGACATGTCCTGAAAGAAAAATGGGACAGCAGTTTCAGGCCAGACAATAATATCAGGATTAAAACATGCTGATTTTTTCGAGAGTTTTCTATAGATATCTATTGTTTTTTCTTGGAATTCGGGACACCATTTTAAGGTTTGATCAATGTTTGCTTGGATAAGGGCTGCACGTATCTTTTCTTTAGCTGTTTCGAACCCTGTTTTTTTATGTAGCGCATAATAGCCATATAAGATGACTGAGCCCATAAGGATAGATGTAAAAACTGTTTTTATAACTAATTTTTTTGCATTTTTTATGTTTAAATTAAAAAATAAATTGTACATTAAAAGATTTACAATAACAATTATAAATGAGACTCCATACACGCCTGTACAGTCCGATATCTGAATGAGAGAAATTATGGAGTATTGACTATAGCCTAAAAGGCACCAGGGAAGCCCCGTCAGTAAATGAGCCCTTAGATATTCTAAGGCAATCCATGCGCTGGCACCCCAGAAAATGGGAAGGATATCATTCTCATTTTTAAAGAAATTTAGAATAATTGGGAAAAAGGCGATATATAATGAGATATATAGGGCTAAAAAAACCATTATTGCAATACTAATAAAAATGTCAATATTACCGTAACTCGAAAGTACTAATGCTATCCAATAAATGAGAGAAAGGTAATGAGTTAAACCCGTTATGAGACCCAATTTTAATGCAGCAAATAGTGATTTTCCAGTAGTACTTATAAGCAGCGGCACAAGAGATATCCATGCAAGCCAGTGTAAATCAATAGGGGGGAAGCTCAAGGTGAGCATAAGACCTGAAAGCGTTGCAAGGCTAAAATTTTTTAAATTGGGTTTATCCATATTTTATGTAACATAATAAGACACGAAAAATTCTACTTGGTATTCTAACACTAACATAAATCATAGTTATCTTCTATAAAGTAGTATAGAAATTATGCTTGACTATAATTACTTTTTTTATTATAAAATGATGTTAAGCTAAGCGGGTATAGCTCAGTTGGTAGAGTACAAGCTTCCCAAGCTTGGTGTCGCGGGTTCGAACCCCGTTACCCGCTCTGTATTTTAGATAAAGTTCTGTTCCCTTTTTGAGGTAATTGTAGAGGATTCTTATTACTTTGAATAGTGGATACATTAAATTAAACAAAATTTGTGTGAAACTATGGGGAGCGGGCTTTTATGCCCGCTTTTGTATTCAGAAGATTCTGTTACACCCAGAAAAAGCGGGGTCTTTTTGCAGATGCCTGAAGAGAGTGGAATTATACATGAAGTTTTTGAATTGGCTGAAAGTCTTCTCCATGAGACTATAATGGAGGTAGTGGATGTTGAATTTCTATTCGAACGGGGGAGATGGTTATTGAGGCTTTATATTGATAAAGAGGGGGGCGTTACATTAGACGATTGCGCATTAGTTAGCAGAGAGCTTGGAGATTTAATTGAGGCAAAAAGTATCATTAATTATCCTTATGTACTTGAGGTTTCCTCGCCCGGGCTCAATAGGCCTTTAAAAAAGGAAAAGGATTTTACGCGCTCAGTAGGCAAGATGGTAGTCTTAACTATGTTTAGACCAATTAACAACAGGAAGAGTTTTACTGGTAGAGTTACTGGTGTGAGAGAAGGTGTTGTGAGCCTTTTGCTCGATGATAATACATTGGCGGATTTGCCTCTAAAAGATATAAATAAAGCAAGACTAAAATATGAATTCAAGAATTGATATT
>CAYMVB010000260.1:0-23533 GCA_964393665.1 uncultured Desulfobacteraceae bacterium
CGCATATGAATACAAGACAACCTTGAAGGCATACGACTCTCTGGGCAGCACCCATGACATTACGGTCTATTTTGATAAGGGAGAGGACCCGGTAGCCCCGGATACTAATCCAGTCTGGGAGTATATTGTTACCTGCAATCCGTCGGAAGATGCGAGGACTGGTGCTGCTGGAGCTAACCTGGGCCTGCTGGCAAGGGGAACCATCGAGTTTAATGCTACTTCTGGAAAAATGTCAGGCGGACAAAACACTATCACATGCGCCCTGAATGACGGCACAGGCTTCACAGATTTGACAAATGCCGATGTTAATACTGATGGATATTTCGAGTTTACTCCAGCATTTATAGAAGGAGAAAGTCTGAGTGTTGCACTCAATTTTGGGACTCATTTTAAGGATAGTAATGATGGTGACCCTTTAACCGGCGTCTGGGAAAATGATTCCCTTTCCACAACACAGTACGCATCGGCCTCCACAACCGTATTTCAAACAGGTAACGGTTACGGTTCAGGTGATCTTCAGTCCTTCACCGTTGACTCAGACGGGGTCATCACGGGCCAGTACTCTAATGGGCAGGTCATTCCCCTCTACAAGGTAGCCCTTGCAAAATTTCAAAACAACAACGGCTTATCCAAGGAAGGGGGAAACCTTTATAGCCAGACAAGACTCAGCGGTGATCCCATTACCAACAGCCCTGGAACCAACGGGTTAGGAAGTATTTCAGCTAATTCCCTCGAGCAGTCCAACGTAGATATTGCGGATGAATTTGTAAAGATGATCACCACACAACGTGGGTATCAGGCCAACTCAAAAATTATTACCACGACAGATTCAATGCTTGCAGATGTAATTGCCATGAAGCGTTAGCCTGAGGCTATACAGCCGAAACAGAAGGAAGCAGATGTCAAGATCTTGACATCTGCTTCAATGATTGACACTACATTTCAAATAGTATTTAAAAACACCTCAATACCTAATTCCTCTCATGTTCCCTACATACCTTATACTTTTAACTTCTCGAGTTTACAACTTCAACTGTTGTTGTTTATAATGAAGGCATAAAAAATCATCATTTTCGTTAGCGCATTAATTCATCATGCTCACAGGGTTTCTGTAGCAGTCTAACTACGTATATTCAGAGCAAAAAACCTTTCATACAATCTATAAAATGGTTTGTAATCCCTCCTGTAGACAAATGCCTTAAAACCGGCAATTTGCTTGATTCACACCCCTTTTAATATATTTCCTAAAACAGAAAAAATGGCACAAAGGTTGCTCTATATTTAGAATAACGATTATTTATATAATCAAACGTTATTTTAGTTCCTTAGATCAGATAACTCAACATACGGAGAAACCATGGATATTGCCACCATAGCAGGCATAATAAGTGCATTTGGTCTTGTATTTATTGCAGTTGCCATGGGGGGGGGTATAGGCACGTTTATAAATATTCCCTCCCTCATGATTGTTGTAGGCGGAACCCTTGGAGCTACAATGATTAATTATCCCCTTAAGGACATGATTGGCGTTATGAAGGTAGTCCAAAAGGCAATATTTGCAAAGACTATTTCTGTCAAAGACCTTACGGAAAAATTTATGGACTTTGCACAGAAATCCAGAAAGGAAGGGATCCTTTCCCTGGAGGGTGAGATAAAGGAAGTTAAAGATGAGTTTGTGAAAAAAGGTGTCCAGCTTTCAATTGACGGATTGGAACCAGGAGAAATCAAAGAAATACTCGAAACCGAGGTCGACTTTATTAGAAAAAGGCACCAACTGGGAGCAGAGCTATTTACTACCATGGGAACATTTTCACCTGCACTTGGCATGATAGGAACCCTTATTGGCCTGGTTCAGATGCTTCAATCAATGGATGACCCTAGTAAGATTGGACCGGCTATGGCCGTAGCTTTGCTCACTACATTCTATGGGTCAATTATGGCAAATATAATCTTTATACCTATAGCAGGAAAACTAAAAACGAGAAGCAAGGAGGAGATGCTGACCAAGGAGATGGCAATACAGGGTGTTATGTCCCTCTCTAACGGAGATAACCCCAGAATACTCAACCAAAAACTAAAGGCATTTATACCACCTAATTTGAGGAGTGAGATCCAAGGATAATGGCAACAAGAGGGAAGAGAAAAATAGAGGATGATAGTGAAGTAAATATAGGGTTGGTCTTAACTGTTTCAATTTTCCTTATACTCTTGACATTTTTTATTTTACTCAACTCTATCGCTGTAATAGACGAGAAAAAAACGCGCGTAGCGTTAGGATCACTTATAGGCGCCTTTGGGAGTTTCACTGGAGGCCTATCTCCTATAAAGCTTGGCAAAAAAGACAGGGTTGTGCCTATTTCACCACCTATGACTGATGAAAAACTAACCATAGACGAGCTTCTGTCAAACACAGGAAAAGACTTGTCAAAGCAAATCAAAATAGAACTAAGCGATGAGCGGGATAAAATCACCCTGGGAGAAGATTTACTGTTCGAAGGTAAACAGGGCGGGCTCAAACCCTCTTCATACCCGGTATTAAACAAGATATGCGGCATTATAAAAAGGGGAGATTATCAGGTTGATATTATAGGGCATACTGATAACAGGCCTGCAGAGGAAAAAGGTCATAGATCAAACTGGGAGCTTTCTTCATCTATGGCCTTAAAGGTGCTCAGCTATTTCCTGAAAGAGGGGAAAATATCGCCAAAAAGGCTCAGTGCTCATGGCGCTGCATGCTACAGACCAATTGTATCCAATGAGACGAGAGAATCGAGGAGCCTGAATAATAGAATAGAAATTATATTAGACTTTGATGCTGCAACGTATGTTAAGAGGATTTACAAAAAAAGTCCTTCAGGAATATTCACCTATAAGAGATTTAATTTCGATATTTTTAAATAAAATAAAACAACAGACATGAGCAATGGAAGAAAAAAAACCAAACCATAATGCATGGATGATAACATTTTCAGACCTGATAATGCTCTTGCTTACCTTTTTCGTAATGCTTTTGACCATGTCCTCAATGGACAAAAAAAAATTACAGGAGGCCTTCATAAAAATTGGGGGGCAGGCGGCGGGAGTACTCGAGCTTACATCATCAAGGTCAGTTGCTAATTTAAACAAATTTATGAAGAAACACAGGGAAACGGACAGCATGCTGGTAATAGACCATAATCTTATCACTGATCTGCTTATACCTACTGATGAGTCAGAAAACAACCTTGAGGAAGCACTAGGTGATCTTGAAAAATTAATAGATATAATTGATGACGAGAGAGGCATTGTGATTTCATTTCAGGATAATATCCTGTTTTACCCAGGAAGCGCAACGTTAAGAAAAGAGGCATTTCCTGTGCTCGATTCAATTGCCGCTGCTATTATTGCTTGCTCAAACGATATAGTTATCATGGGGCATACGGATAATACTCCAACCAATGCAAAAACATACAAATCAAACTGGGAACTCTCATCACACAGGGGCCTTGCTGTGCTTGAGTATTTTTTAAAGGCCAGGGAATTGCCCCCATACCGTTTTTCTGCAGGCGGCTACGGTGCCTCAAGGCCCAAATATTCCAACAACACACGGGAAAACAGGGCATTAAACAGGAGAGTCGAGATAATTTTTAAATACATATAGGAGATACAGATGGGTTATGGGGAAAAGATAGATGAAAAGAGAAATACAATAGGTAAGATTTCACGATTAACAACCTTAGCGCTTATTGCAGTTATGCTTGGGTCATGTCTATTCTTTGCCTGCGGAAAGGATAAGGAAGAAGCCTCTGGATCAAAGTCAAAAAGCAAGGTCGAGGACAATAAAATTATTGTTCCACTTGAGTCATTTATTGTCAATTTATTGGGTAAATCCAGGCTGGGGAATAGATATCTGAAGGTGATTATGCAGCTTGAGATTAGCTCTGAAAAGGATAAAGAGTTAATAGATAAACACAAACCGCAGATGCGCGACGTAATACTCCTGTTTTTATCTAACCAGACATTTGATGATGTTAAAACAGTAGAGGGAAAACTCCAATTAAAACAGTCGCTGCTGTCAAGGATAAACAATGTATTAGGCCGAGCAATCGTGGAACAGGTTTATTTTACAGAGTTTGTAGTACAATAAATGATAGTTACCAACAGTCTTTATGGTTAACAATTAACAATCAATGATATTTTTTAGGATATACATTATTACAGACACGTAAACGGGTAATTTATGACAAATGTTTTATCACAAGATGAGGTTGATTCGCTTCTTAGCGGTATAGACGAGGGCAAGGTTGAGACAGAGAAAGATGTAGCTGAGGTTAGTGATGAGGTAACAGTATACGACTTCAGCAACAAAAAATATGGCGACCCTCAGCATAGAATGCCTGCATTAAGGCTTGTTAATGAGAGATTTGCCCAGCTATTAAGGACGAGCCTATCGGCTGCAACACGTAAAATTATTGATGTTAACCTAACTTCCGTACAGGCTACCAAGTTCGGTGATTTCGCCCGTTCCCTTCCTCTTCCAACGAGTCTAAATATAATAAGAATGGAGCCTTTTAAAGGTTATATACTGCTCTCTCTGGAGAGTACGCTGGCATTCGCCTTTGTCGAAACCTTTTTTGGTGGAAAAATGTCAGGGCCCCAGAAGGTAGAGGGAAGGTCATTTACATTAATTGAAAGAAAGGTACTCGATAAGATAGTCAGGATAATGATAAAGGACCTTCAGGACTCTTGGTCTAACATACATAAGGGCGAAATGAAATTTGTCCGGTCAGAAATGGACCCCCAGTTTGCCAATATAATCACCCAGAATGAACATATAATTGTAAATCGCTTTATAGTGGATTTCGAAATGTCGTCAGGCATTTTAACACTCAGCATACCCTACTCAACGATTGAGCCCATAAGGGAAAAATTACGCCGTAGATTTGATGGGGAGAAGAGCGACACGGACAGGGATTGGAAAGAATATATTGAAAAAAATATAATGGAACTATCTGTAAACTTACATTGCATCTTGGATACCATAAAGATAACCGGGAAAGAATTTTTAGGTATCAAAGTTGGGGATATTATCCCTTTAAATAAAAGGCTGGACGAATCTATTACTGTAGAGGTTGAGAATATACCGAAGTTTAAAGGTAGCCCGGGAAACTCTAATAACAGAAGGGCCATAAAAATAAATGAATGTTTAAGGAGTGAATGATGAGCGAAGAAACCATAGCAGAGGAAAACTCGTTAGAGGAAAAAACAGAGGAGCAGGCAGAAGGCCAATACGAAAAAAAGGAAATGGAAAAATACGACCTTGGACTTATCCTTGATATCCCATTGGAATTATCCGTAGAGTTTGGCAAGGTAAAGATCGTGATTAATGATCTCATTCAACTTGGACAGGGATCCATCGTAGAATTGGACAAGTCTGTTGGTGATCCGTTGGAGATATACATAAACGGAAAATTAATAGCAAGGGGAGAGGTTATAGTTGTTGATGATAAATTTGGAATAAGGGTTACAGACATCGTAAGCCCTATCGAAAGGGTAAAATCTCTTGGATGATACATTATTACTCCGCGTCGAGGGATTGTAATGGAAGGTATGGCAAATTTTAATTTTATACATACTGGCCTTAAGACTATGGCCGTGCTTTTTATGGTAATCGCCCTTATCATAGTAATACTCTATGTAATGAAAAGATTTTTGTTAAGGGGGCAAGGTATCAAAGGAGATATACCAATTAAAACAGTATCCTCGTTGCATCTCTCCCCAAAAGAAAGGGTTGAGGTTTTAGAAATCTCAGGTGAAAGGATTCTTATAGGTATAACGCCCGGAAGCATTAACTTTTTGGCCAAGCTTAATAATTCACATGAAAAAGATACAAAAACAGAAGAAAACAACAAAACGCTGCGCACTCGGTAATAATCACAGGCTATTAAAAAACCTGTTTACGTTGATTTTTGCCATAACGGTTTATGGTGCCCTCGCTCAAGATGTGATAGCAGCAGATTTTCTCTTTCCCTCATTACACCTTGGAGTTGAAAAAGGGGGAGATGCAGGAGATGTTTCAACCTTGTTACAGATTATCTTTTTGTTGACGGTACTTGCACTTGCGCCTTCAATCTTGATACTTATGACATCCTTCACGAGATTGGCCGTTGTTTTCTCCTTCCTGCGCCATGCCATGGGCACACAGCAGACTCCCTCCAATCAAATTATTGCAGGTTTAGCCCTCTTTTTGACATTTTTTATTATGATGCCTGTATGGCAGGAGGTTAACAGTTCGGCACTAAAGCCATACCTTCATGAAGAAATATCTCAGGAAGCTGCCTTAAAGGCCGCTATAACTCCTATAAGAAAATTTATGCTCCAACAGACACGAGAAAAAGATTTATCTCTGTTTGTAAAAATGGCCAAGGTCGAGAGACCTAACAATATAAAGGAGGTGCCTGTATCCATTCTAATTCCTTCATTCGTTATAAGCGAATTGAAAACAGCCTTTATTATAGGATTTCTTTTATATGTTCCCTTTTTGATTATAGATATGGTTGTGGCAAGTGTATTGTTGAGTATGGGAATGATGATGCTGCCGCCAATACTTATTTCACTGCCATTCAAACTGATGCTTTTCGTCCTTATTGATGGGTGGCATTTGATTGTAGGTTCACTGGTAAAGAGTTTTATCGGTGGTTAAGGAGCAAGAATAATGGCCCAGAGGATCAAATATATAATTTAATGTATACGTAAACGATATGACGCCAGAGTTTGTTGTCACATTTGCCCAAGAGGCTATAAAAGTAACGATACTTGTATCAATGCCGATGCTAGGTCTTGGCCTTGCTATAGGCCTTTTGGTAAGTATATTTCAGGCAGTAACACAGATCCAGGAGATGACCCTTACATTCGTGCCTAAAATATTAATTGTTTTGCTGGCACTTTTGTTTTTTGCAGGCTGGATGCTTGATCAGCTCATGTCATTTACTTCAAACACTATTGAACAGATTCCCTTCTATATAAGATAGGGGGGATATTGTACAGCTAATTCACTACAGGTAAGACAAGAAAAGATTTTGGTAACAGTATGTATTTTATGCCTTTACAATATGGAGAGCTTAAATCGTTCTTTTTAATATTTATTAGGATAAGCGTTGTTTTATTTATGTTGCCTTTTTTTAGTTCCAGGACAATTCCCGTTTTATCCAAGGCTGGCCTGGCTTTTATTATAACTATAATAATCTTTCCTGTCATAAGTTATAAGTTGAATGAGTTTCCTGAAACAACCTGGGGGGTATTTCAATTGATCATATCAGAGCTTTTAGTAGGCATGATATTAGGATTAACAGTGCAAGTCTTTTTTGAGGCTGTCAGCATGATGGGGCAGTTAGTTGGCTTCCAGACAGGATTTGCTATTGTAAACATCCTCGATCCTCAGAGCGGAACACAGGCATCTATCCTCTCTAATATGGCCTCTATGGTTGCCATGATACTCTTTCTTACCTTAAACGGCCACTATATTTTACTCGGGGCCATAAGGGAGAGTTTTGAAATTATTACTGTGGGCTCACTAAGCCTGAATAAACAATTATTTAAGGTGATCATGGGTGTCTCGGCTGAAATGTTTGCTTTAGCAGTGAAGATTGGCTCTCCAGCCATTGCCGCCCTTCTGCTTACCAAGGTGCTTTTTGGTTTGATTACAAAATTAATACCCCAGATGAACATCATGATCGTAGCATTTCCAGTTCAAATTGTTATAGGCCTTATATTCTTTGGGATATCAATGATTGTGCTTCTCATGATTATGGAAAGGTATGTTGGGGATTTAGATCTCCTATTAATTAATACTATGAAACTATTAAGAGTTTAAAATGGCAGAAGAGAGTTTTGAAGACAAAACTGAACAGCCAACGCCAAAAAAAAGGGACGAGGCCAGAAAAAAGGGGCAAGTTGCCAAATCAAGAGAACTGCCCTCTGTAGCAGTAATCCTTTCCGGCATAACTACATTAACCTTTTTTTGTTCGTATATGTACAAGTATATCCAAAAAATCATGAAAGAGGCCTTTTCCTTATCCGCTCTTAATGATGTCAGTGTAAATGGATTTATAATCTTTGCTGAGAGGATGCTCTCTCTGTTTATATTAGCAATGGTTCCTATCTTTGCTGCCATTGTGATTACAGCAATTTTAACAAATGTAATGCAGGTAGGTTTTCTTATTTCCTATGAATCAATAAAACCTACACTTTCAAAAATCAATCCCATAAAGGGCTTTGAGAGGCTTTTTTCAAAGCAATCCTTTGTAGAGCTATTCAAATCTCTACTAAAATTGGCTATCATTGGAGGTTTAGGCTATTTCGCAATAAAGAATGAGATAAAAGACCTTCCGCTATTAGGGGATATGGAAATTGCCTCGATCATAGTTTATATACTGAAAACAGCCTTCGTGATTGTTATAAAATGTATACTTGCTATGCTCTTCCTCGTTGCAATAGACTATGCCTTCCAGAAATGGGATTTTGAAAAAAAGCTCAAGATGACCAAGAAAGAGGTAAAGGATGAACATAAAAGATCAGAGGGGGACCCTCTGGTTAAATCAAGAATAAGAAGCATCCAGATCCAAATGGCAAGAAAGCGGATGATGCAGGCAGTTCCCAAGGCCGATGTAGTAATTACCAACCCAACCCATCTGGCCATTGCGCTGAAATATGATAACTCATCCATGGAGGCACCTAAATTGCTTGCAAAGGGCGCAGGTAAGGTAGCCGAAAAGATTAAGAAATTAGCGGAAGAATACAATATCCCCATAGTTGAGAATAGGGAACTCGCCCATAGCTTATACTCCCTGGTTGAGGTAGACCAAGAGATACCGGCATCCTTATACAAGGCGGTCGCAGAGGTTCTGGCATATATTTACAAGCTGAAGGGGGCTAAGCAATATGAGGTGGCATAAAAACGATATGTTTGGATACCTACTAATAGATTTTTAAAAAATTACTCAAAATTTGTGAAATGGAAAAAGAGCTAACACTAAATTCAAATCCTCCGGTCCCTGCCAGTGAAATACTGACAGTTATAGGGGTAATAACTGTTCTTGTAGTTATGATTATCCCATTGCCGCCAGTGATGCTGGACTTTCTTTTGGCTCTAAACATCACACTTTCAATCACTATTCTTCTCATTGCCATGTATGCATTAAGGCCCTTGGACTTTTCTATATTTCCATCCTTGCTCCTTGTTACTACACTTTTTAGACTTTCCCTTAATGTTGCGTCAACAAGGCTGATACTTTTACATGGAAATGAGGGGCTGTCAGCCGCAGGAAAAGTAATTAAATCCTTTGGCCATTTTGTTGTTGGAGGGGATTATGTAGTAGGAATGATCGTTTTTATAATATTAGTTATTGTCAACTTTGTAGTTATCACAAAGGGCGCAACCAGGATTGCGGAGGTTGCAGCCCGCTTCACTCTCGATGCCATGCCCGGAAAACAAATGAGTATCGATGCAGACTTGAATGCCGGGATAATAGATGAAGAGGAGGCAAAGGAACGTCGAAAAACAATAGCCAGGGAGGCCGAATTCCATGGAGCCATGGATGGTGCTGCAAAATTCGTCAGGGGAGACGCAATAGCAGGTATAATAATAACCATTATAAATATTATTGGTGGATTTATAATCGGTGTACTCCAGAGAAAGATGCCTATTGTAGAGGCAGCCCAGAACTATACCATGTTGACTATAGGTGATGGCCTGGTTTCACAGATTCCTGCACTTACAATATCTACTGCAGCAGGTATAATAGTTAGCAGGGCCGCATCCATGGATAGCATGGGAAAGGAATTCGGAAAGCAATTTGCCGACTATCCCAAGGCAATCTATATTGCATCATTTACAATCTTTTCTTTTGGACTCATACCAGGATTGCCACATGTACCATTCATCATTCTTTCCTTAATTATTGCAGGAAGCGTCTACCTCTTGAGTAGACAAGCTGTATCCGCCAGGGAAAAGGAGATTGAAGAAATAGAAAAAGAACAGGTTGAAACAGGGCCAGAGCCCGTAGAGCATTTATTGGCTATTGACCCCCTGGAACTTGAGGTGGGTTATGGGCTTATTCCTTTGGTAGACAAAAAGCAGGGTGGAGAATTCCTTGATAGGGTTAGGTCAATCAGAAGACAGTTTGCCATTGATATGGGAATCGTTATACCACCAATCCATATAAGGGATAACCTAAAGCTTAATTCATCCTCATACCAAATTCTCCTTAAAGGGGTAACAATTGCCAGCGCAGAACTCATGGTAAAAAACCTTATGGCCATGGACCCTGGTAATGTTACCCGAAGACTAAAGGGAATCGAAACAACTGAGCCGGCGTTTAATCTGCCGGCAATATGGATACCGGAGGCAAAAAAGGAAGAGGCCAAACTTTCCGGTTATACAGTCGTAGACAATGTGACTATAATGGCCACACACTTAACTGAAATCCTTAGAAAATATGCGTCGGAGCTATTGGGACGTCAAGAGGTGCAAAATCTACTAGATAATTTGAGTAGATCTTATCCAAAGGCCGTTGATGAATTGGTCCCAAATTTGCTTTCATTAGGAAATGTACAAAAGGTTTTGCAAAACCTCTTGCAGGAAAGGATATCCATAAGGGATCTATTAACCATTATTGAAACGCTCGCAGACTATGCGCCATTGACAAAAGATCCGGACCTATTAACCGAGTATGTGAGGCATAAA
Organism: uncultured Desulfobacteraceae bacterium; assembly: GCA_964393665.1. Classification (GTDB taxonomy): domain Bacteria; phylum Desulfobacterota; class DSM-4660; order Desulfatiglandales; family B25-G16; genus M55B121. The sequence goes on from CAYMVB010000260.1 coordinate 10,724, forward strand.
CTTTCTCGATCCATAATCAGCCCTTATATAGATGAAGATGGAACTCTCAAGTTAATAACCATGGCCCAAGATGTTGAAGATATCCTTATTAAGGGCGTCCAGAAGACAGAACATGGGTCTTATCTTTCGATTGATCCAAGGTTTGCTGACCCTATAATCAACTCTATAAGGGAGGAGACTGAAAAGGCCATGTCACAAAATATCCAGCCAATTCTTCTTACCTCACCATTGATTAGAAGACATTTAAAGAAAATGATTAATAACTTTATACCTTCACTGGTAATTCTTTCCCAGAGCGAGCTTTTAAATGACATGAGATTTAAATCCATAGGAGAAGTACAGTTAGGCCATGCAAATTAAAAAGTACAGGGCAGAAACCATAAACGAGGCTTTAATAAATATTAAAAAGATCTTAGGGCCAAATGCGATGATAGTCTCTACAAAAAAATTGAATAATAACAGTAATAAAAATCTTTTCGAAGTGACTGCAATGGCATCAGAAGATGATGATCTTCATGAATACAATAGCCCTATAAGGGAGATTAAATCCGAGCTTATGAATATTAAAGAAATGATTTACCTTTTGGGGCATGGTGGGAGCATATCCGAATCGATTATTATGAATACTGGGGCCCTTACTGTTTATACAAAATTAATAAGAAGCGGGATACATGATATGTATGCCAGAATGTTTCTTGAAACGGCCGGGGCTCTAAATTCTTGCTCAAGAGACATCCAAGAAATAAAAGAAAAAACAACTGAAGAGATACTAAAGGTAATAAAGGTAAAGGATATATTTGAAACGAGGGATAAAAAATCAGTGGTTTCAGCGTTTATTGGAACAACCGGCGTTGGTAAAACAACTACAATTGCAAAGCTCGCCGCTCAGCAAATGCTCATGAAGGGGAAAAAAGTAGGCCTTATATCAATAGATAACTACCGTATAGGGGCTATGGATCAACTCAAAGCCTATGCGAATATTTTGGGAATACCATGCCTTCCGGCGTTTAATAAAAAAGACTTACTTTTTGCCTTAAAAAGAATGGGCCAAAAAGATTTAATCTTTATAGATACAGCAGGCCATAGTCAATATGATATGTCAAGAATAGGGGAATTGCAAAAAATAATTACTGATGATCTTTCCATAAGCACCCATCTGCTTTTAAGTGTTTCGACTTCGGAAACAGAGATGAAAAAGGCAGCAATAAACTTCAGCCCATTAAAATATAAAAGTTATATTTTCACCAAGATAGATGAAGCAGAGACATGTGGGTCAGTGATAAATCAGATAATGGAGGCAGCATTGCCTGTTTCTTATGTAACTACAGGACAAAGCGTGCCGGACGACATTGAAAAGGCGCAGAAAAAAAATATACTGAGCCTATTGTCAATGGATTTGTGAATTCAGGGACAAAGGGGCAAAGCAAAACTGAATAGTTTATATGAAAGAAACTCGAAACTGGAAACTTGAAATTGGATAAAAAGGCATTCCGTGACTACTCACCTAGTCAGGTTGAAGCGGTTTAGACTGAAGAAGGCTGAAGGTGTCAAAAAATCAAGATTGATGCACCTAGGTGTAAATAAAGCAGATTTTCGCACCAAACATGGTGTCCCCGTAAACGGGACCTTCGACAAAACGAGCTGTATTTTCGTTTTTCCTAAGAGTCTTCAGTCTTCAGCCTAACTACCTAAGTAGTTACGATATTTTCTGATAAAAACTTTATTTTGTAACGAGGATTTGCAAATGGATCAGGCGTCAAAATTGAGAGGATTGATACTGAATGAATCTCTGCGAATTTATAAGAATAGACAAGAAGATAGAAGAGGTTTGTCTTTGCAAAAAGGTACGCCAAAGGTTATTGCCATAACAAGTGGCAAAGGTGGAGTAGGAAAAACAAATGTTGTTGGAAACCTCGCTATTGCATGCCAAAGGCTTAAAAAGAAGGTTTTAATATTCGATGCCGATCTTGGGCTAGCAAATATAGATATTATATATGGTATTAACCCAAAGCACAACATAGAAGATGTCATAAAGGGCGAAAAAGGGTTGTCTCAAATTATCGTGGAGGGACCTGAAGGCGTGTCATTGATACCTGCCAGCTCAGGTGTTCAGGAATTAGTTCATCTTTCAGAGGGGCATAAAATCAACTTACTAAACGAATTTGACATTCTAAACAATATGTTTGACCTTTTATTGGTAGATACTGGGGCAGGCATATCCTCGAATGTTATCTATTTTAATCTGGCAGCCGAGGAAAGAATTATTGTGGCAACACCTGAACCTACATCTATAACAGATGCGTACGCCCTTATGAAGGTCATGTTTTATCAGCATGGAACTAAAAATTTTACCTTATTAATAAATATGGCCAAAGATGAAAAAGAGGCAAAATCTGTTTATCAAAATATGAGCAATGCGGTGGAAAAATTTATGGGTAGCATATCCCTTGACTATGCCGGGTTCATTCCGTGGGACAGTATGTTGCAAAAGGCAGTTGCTAAGAGGAAACCCGTTGTATGTAGTTACCCTGAGGCACCAGCAAGTGAGAACTTTAATAAGCTCGCACAGTATCTCTTTAGGAAATCAGAGAAAAGACCCATGGATGGAAATATTAAATTTTTTTGGAAAAGGCTTGTTTCGGTAACAAAAGATTAAGGCCAATGACTAACTATATTAATAATTATCATGAAGTTATTCAAAAAAGCTACCACAAGGCAAATGAAACCACACAAGAGGGCCTTATAATTAAATATGCCTCCTTGGTGAAATATATTGTCGATAGATTGGCCTTCAAGCTCCCATCAAACATATCAAAAGATGAGTTAACGAGCGCAGGTGCAATCGGGCTGCTTGATGCTCTTGATAAGTTCAAGCCTGAAATGGGCCCTAAATTCGAGACATATGCAGAACACAGAATCAAAGGGGCTATCTTAGACGAACTGAGAAAAATGGACTGGGTCTCGAGGTCTATAAGGAAGGACATACAGAGGATTGAAAATGCCAGTAGCCAGCTAAGATTTACGCTGAAAAGGGAGCCGGATGATCTGGAAGTTGCCCAAGAGCTTGGCGTGGATATTGAAACATACTATAAAATGACCAATAGGGCATGGGGCGCAAGGCTTTTAAGCCTCGAAGAACTTTTTCCAGATGGATTAGCCCCCAAATTTTCCAGGCAGGCTTCTGATATTCCATCGCCATTTGACGAATTAAACACAAAAGAACTGAAACAAAATATATCTAAAGCACTTGTAAGCCTTGGAAAAAATGAGCAATTGGTAATATCTCTTTATTATTATGATGAATTAACACTCAAGGAGATAGCAAAAGTTCTTAATTTAACAGAGTCAAGGATAAGCCAAATACATTCCAAGGCAATAATAAAATTGCGGGCAAAACTCAAGCCCTACAAGGCAAGTTAATTAAAAAAACCTTAAGTTTTTTTGAGGGCACCTATAAATGCCGATTGAAACTGAAAAAATCTCAAAAAATATGCCAAAAAATACCTTTAAGCAAGGAGAAATTGAATCTGGGGATATTTCAAAGGATGAGTCGGCAAACTTAAAAGATAAGCGAGAAAAACGTTCCAAAATACCTTGTATCTTTAAAACAATATACCGATTGTTCGAGGCCAGAAAAAGACCGATCTTTTATGGCGCATTAGGCTTATCGTTATTATTGGTTACTGGGGTTATATATCTAAAATGGGGCAACATAAACTCATTCTTAAAAATACATGCCCAGGATGGTAAGCTCACCAATCCCAGTAAAATACTACGTCAGATTAATGGGAAAAAAGAAGGCCAAGAAAAACTAAGCGGGAAAGGAGACCTTTCTTATGACAAAAAGAACAGGATATTTTCATTTAAGTCTTTTGTCATACCCTGTAAAGAACAAAACCAAACCTATATTTCTATGGATATTTCATTTTCCGTCTATGATAAAGAGGTAAAATACATGATAATAGATAAAAGTAGCTGGATCAGGGCATTGATCTACGACATATTAAGAAAAGAGATACATAGAAATAAGGGACTACGATTATTGGAAAACATGAAAATAATTATAGCAGATGGAATAATTGCAGCATTACCTGATATAAAAATTGATAAAGTTTATATAACAAATTTTTCTGTAGTTTAAGCTATCACATTGATTTTAGTCTTTATTATTTAGTTTCTTGAATGAGGGTGCTAGCTTAAATTTTAGAGTCATATTTATTGATTCGTTTTTGGATCAAAAAATTCAGGCCTTATGCACATGTTGCAAAAAGGAGAAAAAATGGCAAGTACGGGCGATATTAATATAGTTCTTGGTCAGGGAAGCGCCATAAAAGAGGTGCACAATGTGAGGAAACAAAGCTTAGAATTAAGTCAGCAGTTTGTTGCTCAAAGAACAGAGGTCAAGAAGAAAGAGGAGAAAAAAAAGGTACAAGAATTCGAGACGGATAACAAAATAAAAATATCAGATGATGAAGAAAAAAAAGGCACTGAGGATAAAGATAAAAGGAAGAGGAAAAAAGATTCAGCCCAAAAACAACGGGAGGATGAACTTAACAAGTCTGATTATCCCCTTATCGACATAAAGGTCTGATAGAATCTCATGATAATTCAGGTATCACATTTTTTTTGCATAATGGACGGTGGAGCCCCACGGGCAAGCCCGTGGCACCACTTGGTTTCGCCGATTCGCTTCGCGAACGGCGGGGTTTAGTGGTGCGACATCCCGGCTATAGGAGCATTAATCCACGGCTAAAGCCGTGGCTTTCTGCGGTCGGGGTAAATCTTAAGGATGATTTAACACTATAAAGGCTGATTTGCGTCACCTTCACTGACAAGGAAAAATATGTCATTAATAGAGCTAAAATTACTTATTTGGGCACTGATAGGGATTGACTTTATTATTGTTGTTGTATTTGTTTATCTTATTATAAAATTTAAGAATATCAATAATAACAAACCATTAGATTCGGCCTTAAAAATGCTTGAATCCCTCCTTATTGATGCAGACAAAATAACAGTTGCGTTCAGGGAACAGCTTGCTGAAAAACAGGATTTCCTGAGGCAATTAAACGAACAGCTAGACAAAAAAATAATGCGTGCAAATCATTTACTGGAAAGAGCAGATTCATATAAGTATTCTCAGGGTACAGGTTATTCCGAAAATGATAGCGGTACATATTTTGGTAAAGGCAAACAAAAAGAGATATTGAACATGGCAGATAAAGGACGTAAGGTGGAAGAAATAGCCAACTCCTTGTCCTTGCCTATAGAGGAGGTAAAGCTTGTACTGGATTTAAGTAAAAAGGCACCTCAGCTCGGCAAATAAAGGAGGCACATCTTGCTGGAATTGACTTATGCCAAACCACCGGAAAGTGATATATCATTGTATATATCATCAAATCTCAAATCACTTCCAAAATTACTTAACAATGAGGTCATAGAGGGAAGGGTTTTAAGGGCTTACCCTTCAAATCAATTCTTGATTTCCATTAAGGGGAAAAACATTACGGCACTGTCTAATGTTTCTTTAAAGAAGGGAAGCCACTTGTCCTTGAAGGTTAAAAAGACCACCTCAGCTCTCATATTAAAGATAATGGGAGAGCAAAAATTAGATATAAAGCCCTTTAACATTCCTTTAATACTATCCGCAATAAAAGAAAATGTATGGGAATCCCTGTTTAATTCCCTAAGCAATCAGAAAATTTCAAAGGCAGAGATCTTAATGCTCAAGGAATTAATCAATCATGTCACAATGGAGATATTTTCAGAACCATCTCAAAACATTTTAGGTACAATACTTGATAAGTCCGGATTTCATTGGGAGAATAAACTTAAAAATGCGGTGCTGCAAAAAAATATCGGTAGAAATAGTATCGAAAAATTTACAGAGACAGACCTCAAAGGCCTTGTCTCAAGGCTTCTTTCTCTTGAGGGAGAAGAAAATAACACCCTAAGAAAATTAGTAACCACTATAAGCAATATTCAGCTCCTGAATAAAGACGGCATTGAGAATGAAAGAAAAATTTTCCTACCCATTCCAATTCAATTACCCGATAAAGTCTTTACCCTCGGCCAGTTGTTAATATACATGCCAAAAAGGGGAAAAAAAGGAAATGCAAGGCAAGAATCCCACGAAGATTTATTTACAATAACATTTTTGTTAAACATGTCAAAACTTGGACCACTAAGGGCGGAACTTTCCGTAAAGAAAAATGAAATCAGTGGAAATTTTACCGTGACAAGCAAAAAATCCAAGCAGATTATAGATGACAACTTGCCGATCTTCTTAAGCAGCCTTGAGAAAAAAGGTTTTACCGTTTCATTGATGGAATGTCATCTATCGGATATTGAAAAAGTCAAGGAATCGCCTCTAACAGAAATGTTTTCCGATGAAAGCAACACCATAAGCCTTATCGCATAAGATGAAAATAAGAGAGAAAAAACAAAGGGCTGTGGCACTAAAATATCAGCCAGAATCAGACAATGCCCCAAAGGTAATAGCCAAGGGGAGAGGAAAGGTAGCTGAAAAAATTATTGAAGTTGCAAAAAAGAACAATGTTTTTATTCATGATGACCCTGACCTTGTTGAGGCTTTATCGCAATTAGATATCCATGAAGAGATACCAAATGAACTCTACTCTGTAGTTGCAGAGCTATTGGCCTTTATATACTCTATTAATAACGGAGAAAAATTCCAGTAGGAAATTTTTACCCTCCCCTCTTACCTCTCAAAAAATATCTATAATCCAATTTCTTCTTTATTATCAGCATATTAAGCAAATCAAAAAATCTTTATTGCATGGCATTAATCTTGCTTTTTTATCCTTATAACGATTAGGTAATAATAGCTGAGGTAAAAAAGTGATATCTGGAATTTATACATCAGTAGATGCATTGCTCATGCACCAAAATAGATTTAACACGACATCCAATAATATCGCAAATATCAACACAACTGCCTTTAAAAAAGATTACATCTCTTTTAATGAAGCCCTTTCGATGGAAACTATTGCTATCACTGATTTCTCTCCAGGCCCACTGAAATATACGGGAAATAAACTGGATGTCGCAATCGGCACTCAGGGATTTTATAAAATTCAAACGACTATGGGTATAGAATACACGAGAGATGGAACATTTAGCATAAATAGTGATGGCCTCCTGGCCACCAAAAATGGTGGTTTAGTTTTAGGAGAGAATGGGCCTATAAAGATTGAGGAGGTGGATGTAATCATAGGGGATAATGGCATCCTCAAGGCAGGAAACCAAACTGTTGACACATTGGCAGTTGTAGATTTTAAAAATCGTTACCTGCTCAAAAAAGCAGGCGAATCCTATTACAAATATGAGGGAGATGCTCAGGATCTATTTACCCCAGAAAATATAAGCATCCAACAAGGCTATACAGAAGGGTCTAATGTAAACCCAACAGAAGAAATGATTAAAATGATAGAAACCATGAGATTATTTGAGGCCACTCAAAAGGCTATCCAGTCTATGGGTGAAGCTACGGATAAGATGATCAACGATGTAGCAGTCATTCAATAATAAAGGAGGAAACAATTATGTTAAGAGGATTATGGTCAGCTGCAACAGGAATGGCAGCCCAGCAGCTAAGCATTGATGTTATTTCTAATAACCTTGCCAATGTTAATACAGCAGGCTTCAAAAAAAGCAGGTCTGACTTTCAAGACTTAATGTATCAAACCCTAAACCAAGCCGGATCAATCACAGCAGAAGGCGGAGAAATACCTGCAGGCATACATATTGGTATGGGCACAAAACCCGCAGGGGTTCATAAAATGTTTATGCAAGGAGATTTTAAGGAAACAAAAAATGAACTGGATTTATCCATAGAGGGCAAGGGATTTTTCAGGGTATTAAGCGGTGAAGAAGAACTATATACAAGGTCAGGCAATTTTAAGTTAGATTCAGAAGGAAATATTTCTACACCTAACGGTGACAGGTTACAGCCTGAAATTACAATACCGACAAATACAGTTTCTATTACAATCGATAAAACAGGCACCGTTACTGCATTCGACCCTGAAGGAACGGGAATCTCCTTAGGCGTTATTGAACTCTACACCTTTTCAAACCCGTCAGGGCTTTTTAGCCTCGGAAGAAATCTATACAGGTCTGCTGATGCATCCGGGGAGGCCATATCCGGTACTCCAGGCTTAGATGGAGTAGGGACTATTGCTCAAGGATTTCTAGAAATGTCTAATGTAGATGTAGTCGAAGAAATGGTATCCATGATTATTGCCCAAAGAGCCTATGAGATAAACAGTAAGGCCATACAAACAGCAGATAACATGCTTCAAATGGCCAACAACATAAAGAGGTAAATACCATGAAAAGGACGCTTTATACTCTTTTCCTCACAACGGCTATGCTTTGTGCCTTTTTTTCGTCTGAATTACAATGCGCCAGTAATGAAAACACCAACGGAGAGAGTAAAACAGACTTCCAAAGCATAAAAGAAGGCACCTTTTTACATATCTTTAAAGAATATATTTTTCAACACGCCGGTAAAAAAAGATCCGATATCATTATATCCAGGTTCAAAGTTTCGGGTAATAGGCAAATTCCTTCGGGGAGGATACGTGTTCAAATCTTTGAAAAAAACCAACAAAAACTTGAAGGTTATGTAAGGCTTACAGCCTTAATCAAGGTCAAAGATATAACAGAAAACACGGTCAGGCTCTCCGGATGGGTTGATGTATTTGATAACGTTGTTTGTAGCAAAAGGAATATGAAGAGAGGAGAAATCCTTACAAAGGATGATATTTACCTTGCACGAAAAAACATCTCACGCATGCCTGAAAATATATTCACCAATGCAAGCAGGACAATTGGTTTAAGGCTAAAAAATAATATAAGGGCAGAAACATGCCTTAAAGCGTGGATGCTGGAAAAAAATCCCGCTGTAGAAAAGGGCGACATCGTTACTATTATTGCAGAATCCGGCTTTATACGTGTAGAAACCCCTGGTTTAGTCTTAGATGATGGCTATGTAGGTGATATTGTAAGCGTGAGAAACTCAATGAGCGAAAGAAATATATATGCAAAGATTATCAATGATTCAACCGTAATGGTAAACTTTTAGGTGCGATTATGAAAATCAACAATTATTTTTCAATTTTATCAATACCTTTACTGCTTATTATCTTTAATAGTTGCGCTACATTGAGTACAGATACCTCTCATGTAGCTGACGTCAGGGCTATTAAGGAGCCCCAGTATCCGGAATTTAAGCTGCCAAAGACAGAAGAGGGTTCACTTTGGTCAGATGTTAGCGGGGTAAGCCTTTATCCTGACTCAAGATCAAAAAATATTGGAGATCTCGTAACAATTAGAATCGTGGAAGATCCGGAGGCAAAGCTCAATGCAGACACAGAGACAAAAAGGTCATCCGGTATACATGCGAAGCTAAAATTCCTTGGGTATATGAAGGCCCTGGCGGAAAAGAATCCCAGATTAGCACAAAATCCCGGAGAGGACGATTTGATAAATGCCTCTATGGGTCTAAACTTTGATGGGGAAGGTACAAGCAATAGAAATGGCCATGTTAAGGCATACATCTCTGCGGTAGTAGTCAATGTGCTTCCAAACGGCAACCTTCTTATCAATGGAAAGAGAGAGATAAAGGTAAATAACGAAGTTCAGTATATTACCATATCAGGCATAATAAGGCCGGAGGATATCAGTTCTACCAACGAAATTTCCTCAGCTTATATAGCCAATGCAAGAATAGCATACTCGGGTGTAGGTGTAATTTCAGATAAACAAAAACCAGGTTGGTTAGGGAGGGTAATTGATCATGTCTGGCCTTTTTAAATCTTTTCTGTTTCTTTTTTTAATCATTACTATCACCTTACCCACTACTGTAAATGGGGCAAGGATAAAGGACATTGCCAGTGTTAAGGGTATAAGGGCAAATCAGCTTTTTGGCTATGGTCTGGTTATTGGCCTAAATGGCAGCGGGGATAAGGATGGGACAACCTTCACTGTCCAGGGCCTGGTTAACATGCTGGAAAAAATGGGAATTAGGCTCCAGGCAGATGACGTAAAGGTCAAAAATGTTGCAGCAGTCATGGTAAATGCCACGCTGCCGCCCTTTGCCCGTATAGGTAAAAGAATTGATGTAATTGTATCGTCAATTGGTGATGCAAAAAGTCTCCAGGGGGGAACCCTTCTTCTTACACCATTAAAGGGTGTGGATGGAAAAGTTTACGCTATAGCCCAGGGACCTATATCTGTTGGGGGATTTAGCGCTGGAGGCGCAGCCGGAGGTGGAGTTACAAAAAATCACCCCACTGTGGCAAGAATAAGCAGTGGGGCTACAATTGAAAGAGAGGTTTCATTTTCACTACAAGACAAACAAGAATTAACAATTATTTTAAACAATCCGGATTTTATAACTGCCACAAGAGCGGCACGTGCCATAAATTTAAGACTGGGGGATACTATTGCCAGGGCCGTGGACTCAGGAACATTAAAGATAGCTATCCCGGAAAATTATGAGGGTGGGGTCGTTGGTCTTCTCGCGCAACTCGAGGAGACCGACGTGTCTACTGACTCTGTCGCGAAGGTTATTGTCAATGAAAAGACAGGCACCGTGGTAATTGGGGAAAATGTCAGGCTATCAACCGTAGCTGTAGCCCATGGAAACCTTAGCATAGAGATAAAAGAGACCAAATATGTATCCCAGCCCCAGCCCTTCTCACCGCAGGGGGGAAAATCAGGCCCTGTTCAAATGGAGGAAGGAACCATAGTGGCACCAGGAGGAAGTACGGTTGTAACACCTGATACATCAGTGGCGGTAGAAGAAGAGAAAAAAAGACTGCTTCTGCTTCCAAAGGGTAATACCATTGGTGAATTAGTCAGGGCATTAAATGCTGTTGGGGTTACGCCCAGGGATCTTATAACTATTTTGCAGGCCATGAAGGCCGCGGGTGCTCTACAGGCAAGCCTCGAGATTATATAAGGCAGGGAGAAAAAAACATGACAAATGAAATTTTGCCCAACCCTGGTTTAGCAGGGCTTAATAAGGAATTATCGCATAGAAATAAGAGATTAGAAAATGTTTGCACGGAGTTTGAATCTATCTTTATTACACACATGCTTAAGACAATGGGGAAAACACTTGATAAAGGGGGTCTTTTAGGAAACAGCAACGAAAACAAGATCATAAAATCAATGTTTGAGGAAAATTTGGCTAATTCAATTGCTGGGGCTGGGGGTATCGGCATTGGTGCAATGCTTTTTGAGAAACTAAAAACCCTGTGAGACCTTAATATTTTATTTAGTTAATCGTGCAATCTTCCGATAAGTAAATAAAGTAATCGTTCAGGGTTCAAAGGTTGTATCCTCACCCCTATATGCCATTTTGTAAGCGTTTTGTACCGGAAAAACGACTGCTTCCATGTCCCTACAAATCAGGAACAGGGTACTTGGAAATGATGTAAAAAACCAGCATTTTTTACGACCGTTTCGGGGATTCAATTTCAGTCTCTTTCCTAACCCTAAACCCTGAACGTTGAACCGTGAACGATTACTAAATAAAGGAGTTTTTTATGAACGATACTGCACTAAAATCCCTTGAGGAACTCTTCTATCAAAAGATAATGCTTTATAATGATTTACTTAATTGCTTTAAGGAAGAGAGAGAATCTTTGGTGAATATTGACATGGAAAAACTTTGGGCGATATCCAAGGAAAAGGAAGAATTAAGCCAAAGAATAAACTCTACCAGACAGGAAATACTATCACTTTTAGGGTTAGATATAGATTTAAAATCATTCAGCGCAGCCCACATTTTTAGGACAATCCCGGATACAAAAAAACCGCAGTTTCAAAAGCTAAATATGGCTATTATAAAATTAAAGGACGAAATCGGGGTTTTGAGAAGAGAAAACATGAATTTTATTGACGATTCACTCAATTTTCTCGACGAGATGATAGCCATTCTTACAGGAGATGGGAAGCAAAAGGAAACATATAACGTTAAATGTCGGCTTGATAAAACAAGACATACTATGCTCCTGGACAGGGAGGCTTGATTATGTCAAACTCAGGCCTACTATTAAGCATTGCCAAAGATGCATTACTGGCGCAGCAGTATGGGATAAACGTAACTGCTCAAAACATCGCTAATGCAGATACACCTGGCTACACAAAACAAACCCCCGTATTTACATCAAGAACACCCATTTCCTATAATGGACTGACCTTTGGCAGCGGTGTTACGATTGAGGAAATAATCCAAGCCAGGGACAGTTACCTTGAGGAAAGGCTGCGCGATCAGGGCACGAATCTGTCAGGTTTGGAGGAGAAAGAGAAATACGTAATGTTTCTCGAGGAGATTTTTAACGAAGATTCAGAATATAGCCTCAGTGCACAATTAAACGATTTTTGGAATGCATGGCAAGACCTTTCCAACAATCCCTCTGGTGAATTAGAGCGGACCATGGTTTACGAAACCAGCTCGCTTCTGGCAGATAATTTTACATATCTTAAAGAAAATTTACACAGGGTAGAAAGCCATCTCAATCTATCGATTGAGGAAGGGGTACATCAGGTAAACCAGTTGATAACGCAACTTGCCTCGCTGAATAGTGAAATTATCAATCTTGAGGCAACCTCGCCTGCCAATGATCTTAAAGATCAGAGAAATGTGGTACTTGAAAAATTATCCAGCTATTTTGACATTAAATGCTATGAAGCCAGCGATGGAAACTTGAGCGTATTAACCAAGGGCGGACATATATTGGTAGATAAGGCCAATACGTCTTCTATTCTTTTCGA